>JBLYYW010000036.1:0-10042 GCA_048550155.1 Acidimicrobiales bacterium
ACAAAAAGAATCACCTGGGATCCGATGCCGATCACACCCGCAAAGAGGCCTGCAAACAAGATGACCATGTCGCGCCGGTTTCGCTTCCTCAGTAGGCCACCCAGTGCGGTCTGCACCCAGCGTGAGAGCACCGACGCCAAGAAGACCGTGGACAGCGCTGACAAGACACCGGCCAGAATGCGCAGTGGTTGATCACTCCGAAAGGCGGTGGCCAGGAAGGGGAGTGCAACCGCCACCGGTCCCGGCCCGATCAGATTTGCGAACGCCATGCCGGGGGCAAGCTGGCGGGCGGGTACCGGGAACAGTGCTAGTCGGGTCGTGTCGATCGTCTCATCCGACGCTCCGAACAGCAACGGACCGAAGGTCCACCCGAGCACCAGTGCTGCTCCCATGAGCGGAAGGAGACCCTCGGTGATGGTGTCGGCCCCCAGGATCGCAACCGTGATGGAGAGGGACAGCAACAACGCCAACACGCTGAACAAGACGAAGGCAAGAGCACCGTCGGTTCGGAAAATGTTGCGCAGGAGTCGTAGTCGCAACGTTGCAAAGGTCTTGATCATTCCTCGGACCTAGAGCCAGTCGAGCGTTCGAGTTGAATCGGAATGGCCTACCGCCTCTGCGAAAACGTCCTCCAGTCGCCGTCCGGCGCACACGTGATCTGTTGGCCCACCCGCGACCGCAGTGCCCTGGTGTATGACGGCCACATGATCACACAGCCGTTCAACCACCTCCATCACGTGGCTGCTGAATACCACGGTGGCGCCGTTCTTGACGAGCTGGCCAAGGATCTCCCGAAGCGCACGAACTGAGAGCGGGTCCACACTCTCAAAGGGTTCGTCGAGAAACAAGACCGATGGTCGGTGAAGGATTGCCGCCCCCAGCGCGATCTTCTTGCGCATCCCTGTGGAGTAGTCGAGCACGAGCCGACCCGCTGCCTCGGAGAGGTCCATCACTTCGAGAAGCTCGTTCGCCCGGGTCCGGCAGATCTCACGGTCGAAGCCCCGGAGCAACCCGACGTATTCGAGGAGTTCCTGACCGGTGAGTCGCTCGAAGAGGCGAAGGTCCTCGGGAACCACTCCGATGGTTGCCTTCACCGCTCGGGGATCCGCCCAGACGTCCATGCCAGCGACCCACACGTCGCCCCGATCTGGGCGGAGCAGACCGGTTGCGATCTTCAACGTGGTTGATTTGCCGGCACCGTTGGGCCCGACCAATCCGAAGAATGTGCCCCGAGGCACACTCAGGTCGAGCCCGTTGACCGCGACCTTCGTGCCGAACGATTTGTAGAGGCCACGGATGGAGACAGCGAGGTGATCTGAAGGGGAACCAACCGGGACCGAGGGAGGGGGAGGGAGATCGGTCACGAATCCATCAGGGCGGCATAACCGGGTTTGATGACCTTGTTGATCAGGTCGAGGCGCTCCTTGAACGGCCAGAAACTGCTCTTCATTGCGTTGACGGTGAGCCACTGCATATCGGCGAGATCCCAGTTGAATGCATTGCAGGACTTTTCGAACTCGTCGGTCATGCTGACGTCGCTCATCAATCGGTTGTCGGTATTGAGGGTGACCCGGAAGCGGAGATCCGTGAGCAGCTTGATGGGGTGGGCTTCGTAGTTGTCGGTGGCCCCGGTGTTGACGTTGGAGGTTGGGCACATCTCCAGCGGGATCCGACGATCCAGTACATAGCTGGCAAGTCGGCCGAGCTGGGGAGCGCCGTCGCCGTCGAAGCTGATGTCGTCGACGATCCGGACGCCGTGGCCCAATCGCTCGGCACCGCAGTACTGGAGTGCCTCATGAATGCTGGGCAGTCCGAACGCCTCACCGGCATGAATCGTGATGTGGAAATTCTGCCGCATCACGTATTGGAACGCTCCGAGGTGAATGGTCGGGGGGTAGCCGGCTTCGGCACCCGCGATGTCAAATCCGACCACGCCGGCGTCGCGATGCCGGACACCGAGCTCGGCGATCTCGAGGCTGTGGGCGGCGGTTCGCATGGCGGTGACCAAGGTTCCGATGATGATTGGGGTTCCGGCGGCTTGCGCATTGGCCATTCCTGTGCGGAACCCCTGAAGCACACTCTCCACCACTTCATCCAGGGTCAGTCCGTCCGCGGTGTGGAGTTCCGGAGCGAAGCGAATCTCTGCGTACACGACGCCGTCGGCTGCGAGGTCTTCGGCACACTCGGCAGCTGCACGGGCGAGACCGTCCTTGGTCTGGGTGACACCGACGGTGTGGGCGAAGGTCTCCAGGTACAGCACGAGATTGCGTCGGTCGGCACCGCGCGTGAACCATTTGGCGAGTTCGTCAGGATCAGTGGTTGGCAAGTCGGTGTAGCCCTGCTCGGCGGCAAGGTCGATCACCGTTCGGGGTCGCATGCCGCCATCGAGGTGATCGTGCAGCAGAACTTTGGGTGCAGCCTGGATTTGGTCGCGAGTGGGGATCTCCATTGTCTAACGGTATCGGTACGCGGGCCACTCGATCTGTACCTCGGGTCGAGTGGCGCACAATCGCCGCACTGGATCGCCTGTCGCCGAGGGACTGACGGGAGAGTAGATCATCGGTACTCTCACGCCATGGACACGAACGAGATCGAGGTTGTCGCCTTCGACGGGGACGACACGCTCTGGCTCTCAGAGACGTTCTTCGTCCTCACCCAGCAACGATTCAATGCGCTGCTGTCGCCGTGGTGCGATGCAACCGAGACCGCGGAGCGGCTCTTGGAACGTGAGCGACGGAATCTGTCCCATTTCGGCTACGGAGTGAAGGGATTTGCTCTGTCGATGATCGAGACGGCCATCGAAGCTTCGCAGGGAGACATTCCGAGCGCCGCGGTGGGTGAGATCGTGGAATGGGCGCGCGAGATGATGGAACACCCGGTGGAACTGCTCCCCGGTGTGGTCGAGACCTTGGATGGACTCGCCGATCGGTACCGCCTGCTGATCATCACCAAGGGAGACCTGTTCCATCAAGAGTCAAAGGTGGCGGCCAGCGGCTTGGCTGACCGTTTCGAGTCGATCCACATCGTCAGTGAGAAGGATCCGGGTACCTATCGTGGAATCGTAAACGGTCTGGACCTTCCGGCCGAGCGGTTTCTGATGGTCGGGAACTCAACCCGTTCCGACATCGAGCCGGTGTTGTCGATCGGGGGTCGTGCGGTTCACGTGCCCCATGACCACACGTGGGCTCTCGAACATGCTGATGGGGATCTCGACGTCCCCGTGCTCGAGAACCTTGCCGAACTCGTACCGCTTCTCCTGGGCGGCGAGTGAGGTGGACCTAGCGGATCGCTTCGATGATCGGTGACACCGCTGGTGGTTCGGAGTCGAGGATCTTCAAGCCCTCGGTCAGAAACGTCTCGGCGATCTCGAAGGTGGATTCGTCGTCGGTGTGTAGGCGCAGAATCGGTTGGCCTGCGTGAACTGGATCACCGGGCTTGGCCAGGCATTCGACTCCGGCTCCGAAGGAGATCTCGTCTTCCTTGCGGGCGCGACCAGCCCCGAGGCGCATCGATGCCACGCCGACGCTCAGCGCGTTCATCTCGCCGACCCATCCATCCTCAAGTGCCTCGAAATCCCGGGTGTGGGCGGCGCGAGGGAGCTCGGCGGTGGGATCACCACCGTGGGCTCGGACGATGTCGTAGTAGATCGGCTCGGCCGCACCCGACGCGAGAATCTTCGCTGGATCGGCATCGAGCCCTGCAAGTCGGACCATTTCGTCCGCCAGAGCCAGGGTGACCTCGATCAGGTCTGATGGTCCGCCACCTCGAAGGACCTCGATCGACTCGTCAACCTCCAGGGTGTTGCCCACCATGTTGCCGAGGGGAGCATCCATACGGGTCAGAAGCGCGCTGGTGTTGACGCCCGCGTCTTTGCCGATCTGCACCATGGTCTCGGCCAGAGTGCGAGCATCTTCGATGGTGGTCATGAACGCCCCGTGTCCGACCTTCACGTCCAGGACCAGGTTCTGGGTTCCGCCCGCGATCTTCTTGCTCATCACCGACGAGGCGATGAGGGGGATGCTGGCCACGGTGCCGGTGGTGTCGCGTAGTCGGTACAACTTGGCGTCTGCAGGAGCGATGCTGGAGGTAGCCCCGGCGAACACACCGCCCACGGTGTTGCACAGTTCGACGAGTTGATCGGGGGAGATGGACGGGTCGAATCCGGGGTGGGATTCGAGTTTGTCCAGCGTGCCGCCGGTGTGGCCAAGTCCGCGCCCGGCCAGCTGAGGGACAGCCGCTCCACAGGCGACCATCAATGGCACCAAGATCAGTGAGACCTTGTCGCCGACGCCGCCGGTGGAGTGTTTGTCCACCGTTGGTCGCATCACTCCGCTGAGATCACTCCGGTCACCGGAGTCGATCATCGCCTCGGTCCAGGTGATCAGTTCGGCCGAGGACAATCCGTTGAGGAACACCGCCATGCAGAGGGCAGCAGCCTGCTCATCGGCCACCACCCCGTCGGTGTAGTTCTCGATGAACCACTGGATGGCCTCTGTCGGGAGCTCGTGGCCGTCCCGCTTGTGAATGATCACGCTCGTGGCGTCCCAACGTGAACTCATGTCAACCTCCTTGAAGTCGGTACGGATCGAAGCGCCCCGGCAGGAGGGCTGCGATCAAAATTGGGCCATCGGGTGTGTCGATCACGGCGTCGGCGGTCGAGTGTTCGACGAGCAGCTGGCGACAGCGCCCGCACGGGCTGCAGTAGTCACCCGAGGAAGAGAGGACCGCCAGGGCCACGATCTTGCCCGCGCCGGCACCAACCAGCTCGGAAACCAATCCGCACTCGGCGCAGAGCGTGAGGCCATAGCTCACGTTCTCGACATTGCAGCCCCGCACCACCCGGCCGGTGTCTGTTCGGGCCGCGGCCCCCACTCGGAATCCGGAATAGGGGGCGTAGGACCGGGCCGTCATCTCCTGTGCGTGTCTTCGCAGCTCATCCCAGTTGATCTCGGATTGGGAACTTGGGTCCGGGTCGGTGCTCATCGGTCACTTGTCCGTTCCGTAGATCCGGTCGCCGGCGTCGCCGAGTCCCGGGGTGATGTACGCATTCGGCGTGAGCCCAGGGTCATGGGCAGCGAGCGTGATCGGCACGTCTGGGTGGGTGCTGTGCACAGCCTCGACACCTTCGGGGCAGCCGATGATGCACAGCAGCCTCAGCCTCTGCGCGCCGGCCTCTTTGAGGTGGGTAAGAGCTGCGGTGGCCGATCCGCCGGTGGCGAGCATCGGGTCGACCACGATCACTTCTCGTTCGTCGAGGCGGGCCGGGAGCTTGTCGTAGTACCAGGTCGGTTCGTGGGTTTCCTCGTCTCGCTGCATCCCGAGATGACCGACCCGGGCGTGGGGCACGAGCGTGAGGATTGCTTCGACCATCACCAGGCCAGCCCGTAGGATCCCGATGACCGCCGGCGCTGGCTCGGTGAGAACCGAGGCTGTCGCAGTGGCGACCGGAGTTTCGATGGATGTGGTGGTGGTGGCGAGATCCCTCAGACCCTCATAGGCGGTGAGCAGAGTGATCTCGGAACAGGTTTGGCGGAACTGTTCGGGCTCAGTACGGCTGTCCCGAAGCGTGGCGATCTTGTGGCTCACCAAGGGATGATTGACGATTCGCAGTGTTGCCATCAGAGTCTCCGATTCATTAGTGCGGCCTCGGCCCGGCGCGCAAGTTCACGAGCTTGTTCCATATCGTCGCCCAGGGCCGTGACGTGTCCGAGCTTGCGGCCCGGGCGAGGGCGTTTGCCATACAGGTACACGCTGGCGCCCTCGACCTCGAGTGCCTCGTGCAGGTGATCGGCCGGGTCGACCGGGTCGATGCCACCGATGACGTTCACGGTGACGCTCGCCTTTGCCAACGCATGGGTCGGTCCCAGGGGAAGGTCGAGGATCGCCCGCACGTGGTTTTCGAACTGGCTGGTCGGAGCGTTCTCGAGTGTGTGGTGGCCCGCATTGTGTGGACGCGCGGCGATTTCGTTGACGACCAAGCCGTTCGTCGTGAGGAAGAACTCCACTGCGATCACGCCAACGGCGTCGAGCTCGGCTGCGATGGCCCTCGCAGTTTCCATGGCCTCGGTCTTCACCCGAGTTCCGATTGCCGCCGGAGCCCGGACCTCCCTGCACGCACCGTCGGCGTTCGTTGTTTCCGCTACTGGATATGAGCGAGTGTTGCCGGCGGCGCGGCGGGCCACCACGACCGCAAGTTCCTTCACGATGGGCTGGAACTGTTCGATCATCAGGTCGCGGTCGGCCTGTTCGGCCATCACTCTCAGCGCATCGTTTTGGTTGTCGACAACCCAGGCACCTCGTTCGGACTGACCGCCGGACCGTACCGACTTGATCACGGCTGGGAAGCCGAAAAGAGCCTCGAAATCGAGCAGATCATCGGGACCGCGCAGTTCAGCAAACGGTGCGAATCGAAACCCCTTGGTGCCGAGTACCCGGCGTTGATGGACCTTGTCGAGTGCAGCCCGCAACGCTCTCGGGCCGGGTCGGATGATCTGGCCGGCCGCCTCCATGTGCTCGATCATCCCAAGGTCGATCCGTTCGTGTTCGAAGGTGACCACCTCGCACAACTCGGCGAATGATGCCAACGCATCGGGGTGGCGGAAGCTGGCGCCGGGCGCTGCCAGTGCGGCCGAATCGCCGGAGTCCTCTGCCATCAGGCGAGGGGTGATTCCCAGTTTGACCGCAGCGCTGTGGATCATGCGTGCGATCTGACCTGACCCGACGATGCCGAGTGGATAGATCGACGGGAGCTCATTCGGCACTCTCACATCGTAATGCGAGTCCCCAGCCCTCAGTGAGTCTCTTTCCGGCACTACTGCTGGGGGTCAAACGGTCGTCCGATCCGATCAAGTTTGGGGGTTTGACCGTTGGAGTCAGACCGTGCGATCTAGGCTCGGAGAGAGTGGACCAGAACCGTCGACGCCTCCTCATAAGTCTCGGGTACGGCGCCGCCAGCGTCGCAACTCTGGGTGCCCTCGGCGTCGGCAGGGACCCGTCGGCGCCGCCTCGCCCGGGCCCGTCAGACGCACCGCCGCCGGGGCTGGCTGCAACCGAAGAGGTCAACGTGGCCGGAACCACCCAGGTTCGCCCGGGGTCACTTGTACCTCCCGTGCTCGATCCCTCCTTGCAGGCCGATCCAAGCACTCAGTTCGATGTCGTCATCACCGGTGGCCGGGTAATGGATCCGGCAACCGGATTCGATAACCAGATGAATGTCGGCGTTCTCGGCAAGGTGATCGCCTACATCGGCACCGAGCAATTGACCGGAGCCACCACGATCGACGCGTCGAGCCAGGTTGTCGCCCCTGGCTTTGTTGACATCCTCAGCTATCGGCCGAACCCATTCGGCGTGTGGTTCAAGGTGGCAGATGGTGTCACGACCAACCTGGGGATGCATGGCATCAACAACTACGCCAATGCGTTCTTCGAGCGATTCACCGGTGCTGTGCCGGTGAACTTCGGCGGAGCGTTCCACCAACAGTTCCACCGTGGACTCCTCGACGTCTCGCCCGACCGGGAAATGAACAGCACTCAGCTCGCCCAGTTCGAACAGCTCGCCGCCGAACAACTGGCCGATGGTTTCGCCGGGGTCGCGTTCTCACCCGAGTACGCACCGGGGACCACCCGCGAAGAGATCCTCCGTGTCGCTGAACAGGCGGCGGGCCAAGGCGGAGTGTTGTTCTTCCACGCCCGCCACAGCGACAACGAGGCGCCGGGTACCAATGCCGAAGCGATTGCCGAGGTGCTCGATGTCGCCCGGACGACCGGCCTCGGTGTTCACGTGTCACACATCACCAGCACCGGCGGGACCTTCACCATGGGTGAGACGCTGAACACGCTGAACCAAGCTCGCAGCGACGGAGTGGATGTGACTGCGTGCATCTATCCGTACGACTTCTGGGCCACGCGTGTGGGCAGCTTTCGTTTTGCCGGAGACTGGCGATCTCGCTTTGGGCTCGACTACGGAGACCTTCAGATCGGTGGGACCGAAACCCGGCTGACAGCCGAGACGTTTCCAGCGGCCCAGGCGGAGAACAAACTCGTCGCGGCGCTCGGGTCGATCCCATCTGAGGAGGTCGATCAGGCCATGGCGACCCCGTGGATCATGGTCGCCTCCGATGCCATCGCAGAGCCTGACGGTAACAACCACCCGCGCGCTGCCGGCACATTCGCACGGACCCTTGGGGTCTATGTGCGGGAGCGGAAAATACTCACACTGATGGACGCCTTGGCCAAGATGACCATCTTGCCGGCACGCAGGGTTGAGGGGATGCTCCCCGCGATGGCACGAAAAGGCAGGCTGCAAATCGGTGCCGACGCTGACATCACCGTCTTCGACCCGAACACGGTCATCGATCGCGCCACAGTGGCGGCGCCGGCAACAGCTTCGGCCGGCATCAGCAACGTTCTGGTGAACGGGGTCGGGGTGCTCGAGAATGGCGAACTCCGACAGGAACGTCTACCGGGCGAGGCGCTGAGAAGCTAAGGGAGACCGTCGAATGGGACGTCCCGCATGGTGAAGCACTCTGCCGGCATCGCTTTGTGCCGAACCGCCGACGATGGCTCGACCGAGTTGCTTCTGGTCCATCCGGGCGGACCGTATTGGAACGGCAAGAACGAACACGCTTGGAGCATTCCCAAAGGTGAATTCGACCCGGATCTGGAGAATGCGGTCGATTGCGCCCGGCGCGAGTTCTCTGAAGAACTCGGCGCTGAGCTTTCACTCGATGGGGGGTTGATCGAGCTCCCCGTCCTCAAAGCGTCCGGGAAACACATCCACCCGTTCCTGGCAGAGGGCGACTTCGAGCCCGGGAGCTTGCAGAGCAACACCACCGAAATCGAGTGGCCACCACGTTCGGGCCAACGGATCGTGATCCCCGAGGTCGATGCTGCGGCCTGGATCAGGCTGGATGAGGCAATCAAGTACCTTCACAAAGGACAAGCCCGTCTCGTTGACGCTGTGGCGTCAGCCTTGGGCCTCGAGCTCGTCGCCGAGGAATGAGCCACGCCGCTCTATCGGGTCAGTGAGGCGCCGAAGCGGGCTATCTCGGATCTGAGCTGTTCCACGAATTCCTCGTGAGCGATGCCTTCGCTGTCCAGTGCGTCGATGAACCGCTGCATGATGTGGTACGTGACGAATCCGTGGTTTGCCAGGTCATCGGGGGTAACCCATGCCGCAACCGTTGCCGAGTGGAGCGCTCGCTGGAGAGAATGGAGAAGATATTCGGCCTTGTCCGGCTCGACGTCCCCTCGCCAGATGAACTCGTTGTCGTGCGTCTCATCGCCGAGGGGCTTGGTGCGCGACCACTGATCGATCAGCCTGTTCCACTCGGTCAGGAGGTTCTGAGAAAAACGGGTTCCCATGTCGCCCGGTTCGGTTCTCAGGTCGCACAACACCCGCCTGGCAAATCGAAGCCAGCCTTCCATCTGTTTGGATTCGACCGGACCGAGCTGAACCAGCATCGAGGAAAACGGTAGCGGGCGTGGAATCATGTCGTCTATGACGATTCGATTTGGTGTTCTGGGCGCGGCGCGTATATCGGGCAAGGCCCTGTACCAACCAGCGATCGACACCGAAGGGGTGGGTTTGGAGGCGATTGCAGCCCGGGATCGGTCGCGAGCCGAGGTCGATGCAACCCAGTGGGGTATTGCGCGTGTTCTCGATTCCTATGACGAGGTGCTGGCCGATCCTGACATCGATGCGATCTACAACCCTCTGCCGGTGAGCTTGCACCACACATGGACGATCGCGGCGTTGGAGGCCGGCAAGCACGTGCTGAGCGAGAAACCCTTCGCAGCCAACGCTGCATTGGCTCGACAAATCGTCGACGCCGCCGATCGGACCGGCCAGGTGTGCATGGAAGCATTTCACTGGCGCTACCACCCGATGGCAGCTCGGATTCGAGAGATTCTCGACGCGGGATCGCTGGGCGCGATCCAGTCGGTGGATGCCGTGTTCGACGTCTACATTCAACCCGAAGATGACGTGCGCCAGAGCTTCGAACTGTGCGGGGGTGCGTTGATGGACCTCGGTTGCTATCCG
>JBLYYW010000037.1:0-3700 GCA_048550155.1 Acidimicrobiales bacterium
ACCCAGCGATCTCCGCAGATGGCAAGACGGTGGTCTACGAGTCCCAAGCCAGCAACCTCGTCGCTGCGGACACCAGCTTCGCGTCCGACATCTTCGCCTACGATCTCGCCACCGGCACCACCACCCAAGTCTCGGTGGCCAGCGATGGAAGTCAGTTGGATGCTCACTCCACGCGTCCCACTGTTTCTGCCGACGGCATGATCGTTGCGTACATGTCTGGCGACATCTTTGTGCACGACTGGAACAC
Organism: Acidimicrobiales bacterium; assembly: GCA_048550155.1. Classification (GTDB taxonomy): domain Bacteria; phylum Actinomycetota; class Acidimicrobiia; order Acidimicrobiales; family SZUA-35; genus JABDIY01. The sequence continues at coordinate 248 of JBLYYW010000037.1, forward strand.
GGGCGTCAGAACTCGAGCCTCCGTAGCCATCGACGGTGGCCAAGCTGACGCAAGCTGTTGGTATCCGGCGATCTCCGGAGACGGTTCCACCGTTGCATACGGTTCGACCGCCTCCAACTTGGTCCCAAGCGACACAAACAACGATCCGGACATCTTCGTCCACAACCTCATCGACGGCACCACCATTCGGGTATCTGTGGCGGCCGACGGGACCGAGGCCAACGACTCGAGTCAGTTTCCTGCGATCTCCGCAGACGGCAAGACCATCGCGTATGCATCTGAGGCGACCAATTTGGTGTCGGGCGCGGTGGACCCGAACAACGACGTGTTCGCCACCAAGATCGACAAGGCCCCCGAAGCGTCGGGCTTCAACGCAACGATTGCAGAAGACATGCCGGTCGGTACCGAATTGGGTACGGTCGCGGCCAACGACGCCGACGGCGATCCACTTTCCTACGACATCATTACCGGCAATGACGTCGGCATGTTTGGGATCGGCGACAATGGCACAGTCACCCTGGCTAACGCTCTCGACTATGAAAGCACGAGCCAGTACGACCTGAGCGTCGAGGTTTCCGACGGCGTGCTGTCTGACACCGCGATCGTGACCGTCGATGTCACCAACGTCAACGAGCCTCCCGACGTCTCGGGCCTCGCCGTCGCGGTTGCAGAGAACGCACCACTAGGCACAGTGCTTGGCACGGTATCTGCATCCGACCAGGAGAACGATGATCTCACGTTTGCCATCACAAGCGGCAACAACAACTCGATGTTTGCCGTTGGCAACGACGGTGCCGTCACCGTGGCGGGTGCCCTCGATTACGAGACGACGAGTCACTACGACCTGAGTGTCGAGGTTTCCGACGGTGAGCTGCTTGACACCGCGATCGTGGCCGTGGATGTCACCAACGTCAACGAAGCACCAATAGCCGAGGACTTGGTCACGGCTGTCCCTGAGGACACAGCCATAGGAACTGAGCTGGCGACAGTCACCGTATCTGACCCCGAGAACGACCCGTTGTCGTTCGCTATTACAGCCGGCGACGATGCGGGGCTGTTCAGCATCAACGGCGCCGGCGTGGTCAGACTCGTAGCGGCTGTCGACTACCAAACCGCCACACAGCATGTGCTGACGGTGACCGTTTCTGACGGTGAACTGTCCGACACCGCAACGGTGACGATCAATGTCACGGAGGCAGACGAGGTCGACCCCGATGTTGGCCCGTTCACCGACACCGTTGGCTCGATCTTTGCTGTCGACATCGAGTGGCTGGCGATCTCCGGGATTACCCGGGGCTGCAACCCACCGGTCAATGATGAGTTCTGCCCCGATGACTTCGTGACTCGTGGACAGATGGCCGCCTTCCTAGTGCGTGCCCTGGGCCTGCCGGCCACCAGCGACGACTACTTCAGCGATGACGATGGGACGATCTTCGAGGACGCCATCAACCGGCTCGCAGCCTCCGGGATCACCAGAGGCTGCAACCCGCCGACGAACGACACGTTCTGCCCGAACGGGAACGTCACCCGAGGACAGATGGCCGCCTTCCTCGCGCGGGCGCTTGGCTACGCCGACGACGGTGGCGGCGATCTGTTCACCGACGATGACGGCTCGATCTTTGAGGATGCCATCGACAAGCTTGCCGCCGCCGGGATCACCCGAGGCTGCAACCCGCCAGCGAATACTGACTACTGCCCCAACAACAACGTCACCAGAAGCCAGATGGCGGCCTTTCTACACCGAGCCTTTGGGTAGCTGTTCAAATCCTGCCCCCGCTACGAAACGGAGAAGCCCGGGCTCTGCCCGGGCTTCTCCGCGCCCTCAGGTCATCATGGTCTAGGGGTTTCCTGCGTCTCTGTCCGGCGCGACAATGGGTGGATGGCTGATCTTGTAGTCCCAGGATGTACTCAGATAGCGTTCGGGTTTCTCAACGCCTTTCTCGTTGACACTGGCGGTGATTCGCTAGTCCTGATCGACACCGGTACCCCAGTCTGGTTCCACAGGCGTCGGCTGCTGGCGGCGCTCGGTGAGAACGGCCGCGATCCCGCCGATTTGGGGGACATCCTCATCACGCACCAGCACATCGATCACGCTGGTGGGGCCGCTGCGATCGTTGCCGCAACCGGAGCCAGGGTGCACATTCACGAGCTCGATGCCCCAGAATTGGAGGCCGGTGATCGACCCCGGCCGGGCACCGGTCGGTCGATCTTCACCAACCTGGCGGCGTACGGGTCTCGGTGGATGAAGCTGCGACAGGTCGATGTGGACCATCGGCTGGTCGACGGTGAGCTGTTGGCCGGCAGTCTCGGCATCGAGGCGATCCACACGCCGGGCCACACCGCGGGGCACACGTCCTACCTATGGCCCGCCCATGGAGGTGTCCTGTTTGCCGGCGACGCTCTGGCCAACTTCCGCGGGAAGCGGCAACACGCCCCGGTTGCCGCTGACTGGGATCAGGTGGTGACGTCGCTGGCCAAGCTGGCCGAATACGAATACCAGACCGTGGTATTTGGCCACGGGCCCATCCTGCGGGGCAACGCCGTGGCGGAGGTACGCCGTTTCGCCGAGTTCTGTGCCGGCTGAGGTCGGCGCCACTCCCGTTACTCGTCGAGGAATATGTCGCGCTGCAACTCGGTGTCGTTGCCAAAGGAGTACTCGGATAGGTCGGTGATGCCCGCTTCGGCCAGGACTTCATCGTCGATGTAGAAGTTGCCGGTGTTGTCGCGGCTGGGTCGGCTCATGACCTCGTAAGCGGCATCGGCGAGGATCTCCGGCCTCCGCGAGCGGCGCATTGCCTCATCGCCGCCGAGAAGGTTCTGTACCGCCGCCGTTGCGATGATTGTGCGTGGCCACAGGCTGTTGACCGCGATGCCGTCGGCGGCGAACTCGGCGGCCATGCCGAGGGTGCACATGCTCATGCCGTACTTGGCGATGGAGTAGGCCACATGGTTGCCGAACCAATGAGGCGCCATGTTGAGCGGGGGGCTCAACGTCAGTATGTGCGGGTTTGCGGACTTCTTCAGGTGGGGAATGCAGGCACGAGACACCGTGTAGGTGCCGCGGGTGTTGATGTCCTGCATCAGGTCGTACATCTTCATCGAGAGGGCTTCGGTGTTGAGTAGGGCGATCGCCGATGCGTTGTTCACACACATATCGATGCCGCCGAACTTGTCGACGGTTGCGGCCACTGCGGCATCAACCTGGTCATCGAAGCGGATATCACCAACGATCGGGAGTGCCTTGCCCCCGGCCGCCTCGATCTCTTCGGCGGCGGTGAAGACGGTGCCGGGCAGCTTCGGGTGGGGCTGGGCTGTCTTGGCGATCAGGGTTACGTTGGCACCGTCGGCGGCAACCCGCTTGGCGATGGCAAGACCGATGCCACGGCTGCCTCCCGAGATGAACATTGTCTTGCCTGCTAGCTGACCCATCAACTTCTCCTCTCAGCGTGGAGA
>JBLYYW010000038.1:0-10201 GCA_048550155.1 Acidimicrobiales bacterium
GCCCGCCATCACACCGAATTCGGCTGCGGCGACACCGGTGCCACGGTCGTTATGCGGATGCAGACTGAGGACGACGCTGTCACGCCGATCCAGGTGCCGATGCATCCACTCGATCATGTCGCCGTAGATGTTTGCCGTGCTCACTTCGACCGTGGCCGGCAGGTTGAGAATCACCTTGTTATCCGGACTCGCCTCGAATACGTCGAGGACGGCTTCGCAGACCCGCTTTGCGAATGGCAGTTCGGTCCCTGTGAAACTCTCCGGTGAGTACTCGTACCGGATGTTGGTTCCCGGGAGCATCACCTCGTTCTTTTTGCACTCCTGAGCGCCCTTGACAGCGATGTCGACGATGCCGTCCTCATCCAGGCCGAACACCACACGCCGTTGCACCGTTGAGGTGCTGTTGTAGAGGTGCACGATCACATTCTTTGCGCCAATCAGGCTCTCGTATGTGCGTTTGATCAGCTCGGGACGGGCTTGGGTCAGAACCTGGATCGCGACGTTGTCGGGTATCAGGTCTTCTTCGATGATCTTGCGAACGAAGTCGAAGTCGGTTGCCGAAGCGGCCGGGAACCCGACTTCGATCTCGGTGAAGCCAACGTCCACGAGGTGCTGGAACATCATGAGCTTTCGCTCTGCGTCCATCGGCTCGATCAGAGCCTGGTTGCCGTCCCGAAGGTCAACGCTGCACCACAGGGGCGACGTTTCGATGATGGCGTCGGGCCAAGTTCGGTCAGGAATGGGTATTGGCTGGAAGGGCTGGTACTTCTCGATGGGCAGTGCACCCGGTCTGTTGTTCAGTGGTGTCGTCATTGGATTCTCAGTTCGTTCGTGTCTTGCTGTGTGGACAGGAGTAGCGAGCTGGATTTGCTCGCAACGTTGTTCTCTGTTCTTCCCGACGCGTCGTTGTCAGACGGCCGGGCACAGAAGTCGAAGCTCGAGCTCAGAAACGAGCGCGGCAAAGATTGAGCGACCAGCACCTTCGGTGGGGCTCAACGACTGCATGACATCCAGACTAATCGATGATTTCGCCATTGCCGACCCTTTCGCCGAAGCGCTCGAGCCGCTCGATCACTTCTTGGTCGGGCGCTTCCGTGGCTGCTGCGATCGATGCCTTGATCTTGCCATACACCTCGGACTCCTGATCACAGCGGGTGCAGTGATCCAGATGCTCGGCAATCTTGCGGGCCGCTTCATCGCTCAGTTCGCCATCGAGATACTGCTGGAGGAGTTCGAGCGTCTCGGTACAGGTGAGCCGGCCGCGCATGCGGTTCATCAAATCGGCGACAACTGTGATCATCTTGATGTACTCGGTGCTTGACGGTTCTGAACAGTTTGCGGGGACAGACGTTTGCGGATTCGCCCCCGACCTCTGTGTAGTCGGCTCATAACGGTACCAACTGGAATATCGAGCAGAGCGGCTGCTTCGGCATAGCTCAGGCCGTTGACGTCGACCAGATCGACGACGGCCCGAAACGCCGGGGGCAGTTCATCGAGTGCGGTCTGCACAGCGTGATCGAAGATTGGCTCAACGATCAGATCCTCGGGCGTGACGTGGTCGACGACATCCGCGGCTGGATCATCGGGGTCATCGAACAGGTACGGCTTCTTCTTCTGTCCCCGATTGATGTTGGTGTTCCGAAGGATCGTGAGCAGCCACGCCTTGGGGTAGGCCCCGTCGAACCGGTCGATGGCCCGGAAGGCGCGCAGGAGGGTGTCCTGAACCAAGTCTTCGGCTTCGGCCGGATTGCGGCTCAGGGTGTAGGCGGTGCCGTAGAGCAGCGGGATGTGGGGTTGGACGTGCACGGCGAATTTGTCCCGGCTCGACAACGCTGCCTGCTGGACTTCCGCAGCTGTCTCCTCCCTGGGCAAACTCATGAGGGCGACCACTCAACAACCAACCGGACGGCTCGGTGGTTCATTCCGTGCCGCCGGTGTTGATCATTGCGGTGCTGGCGTGCTCGAAGTAGCTCCACATTGCATGTTCGACCTCGGGTGGTGCGCTGGACCGGCCCACTGTGGCACTCACTGCTGCGAGCATGTGGGCAAGCCAGTGATCCCGTTCGTTCTGACCGATCGCGAGATGAGCATGCCGCATCCGCAGACGGGGATGACCGCGCTCTTCGCTGTAGTGCGGGGGACCGCCCCAGTACTGGGCCAGGAATCCGGCGGTCGTGCGTCGCGACTCGGCAAGATCGTCTGGATACATTGCCCGGAGTACCGCATCGCTTTCGACACGGTCGTAGAAATCGTCGACGAGGTCTACAAAAAACGCTTCGCCGCCCACTGCTTCGTACACGGTCTGTGCCACGGTCACAGTCTATGGAGGCGCCCGAAAGCCGAGGTAAGTTCCCTCGCTGAGTCAGCCGAGGACGACCATCAGTTCTACGGTGCAGGTCGTTTCACCGTTGACGGCGGCCGTGCCTGACCCCTTGCCGCCTCGGGCGGACAGTCGGCCGAATGTGACCTCCATCTCCAGGGTGTCGCCCGGTTCCACCGGGCGACGGAACTTCGCGCCGTTGACTCCCGTGAGGTAGGGGATCTTGCCGGCAAACTTCTCCTCGGCCAACACCGCGCAGGCACCGGTCTGCGCCAGCGCCTCGATCTGAAGCACCCCGGGCACGACCGGTCGTTCGGGGAAATGGCCGGGAAAGAACCATTCTTCGCCGGTGAGGTGCCAAAGACCGCGGACTCGCTCGCCCGGGCTCAGTTCGGTCAGTTCGTCAACGAAGAGAAATGGGGGGCGGTGGGGGAGCAGGTCGATCGGGCGGGGCAGGGACACTCAGTTTCCCGGTCCGATGATGATGGTTCCGTTGTGCCCACCGAACCCGAAACTGTTGGACATGGACGGGCCGGGCTCCCACTGGCGGGGTTCTCCCAGCACGAGGTCGATGTTCGGCAGCTCAGGGTCACACTCGACTGTGCCCGCGGTTGGAGGAACGAGATGATGGTGGATCGACAGGACGACCGCGGCCGCTTCGAGCGCACCGGCGGCCCCCAACGCGTGCCCGGTGATGCCTTTGGTCGAGGTGACGAGAGGTCCCGGTTCACCAAAGATCTTCGCCATGGCGTGGGCCTCAGCCGCATCGTTGAGCGGGGTCGAGGTGCCGTGTGCGTTTATGTGCTTGATATCGCCGGGGGAGAGACCGGCGTGTTCCATGGCCAGCTCCATCGAGCGAACCGCGCCGGTTCCGCCGGGTGCGGGGGCGGTGATGTGATGGGCGTCCGCTGTGCTGGCGGCCCCCAACATCTCGCCGATGATCGTGGCACCGCGCTCTACCGCACGGTTCCACTCTTCCAGTACGAGCACCGCAGCTCCTTCACCCATCATGAAGCCGTCGCGACGTGCGTCGAAGGGAACAGAAATGCCCGTGGTGGACAGCGCGGTCATGTTGCCGAACCCGGCGAGAGCGGTGGGTGTGAACGATGCCTCTGACCCTCCGGCGAACACCACATCGCAGCGACCGTCGGCAACCATCCGCATGGCGTTGCCGATGCTGTGAGTGCCGGCCGCGCACGCCGTGACTGTTGCCTCGCAAGGACCTTGGAATCCCATGCGCATGGACACCGCCGCCGCTGCTGCGTTCGACATCATCATCGGCACGAGGAACGGCGAGACACGCCGCGAACCGCGCTCATGCTGGACGATGATTTCCTTTTCCATCGTGCCGATGCCACCCGTGCCGGTGCCGATCAGCGTGCCGATGCTGGCGGGATCAGCCTCCAGCTCGCCCGCCTGTTCGGCCGCTTCGATGGCCGCAGCTATGGCGAACTGGGTGAATCGGTCTGCCCGGCGGGCTTCCTTGGGATTGGCGAAGTAGGGCGCCGGATCCCAATCGTGGACGCGTCGCTCGCCCTCTGGCGTGGGGCCGAGGAGGCCCTGCCAGAACGCGTCTTTCCCGACACCGCACGGCCCGACCACCCCCAGACCGGTGATTGCTACCCGGCGCATGTTCTAGAGCTTGGCGACGATGAGGTCGTAGGCGCCACCGACGGTCTCGACACCTTCGAGTTCCTCCTCGTCCACTGAGACGTCGAACTCTTCCTCGAGAGCCATGACGAGTTCGACCAGGTCGAGACTGTCTGCGTCGAGGTCCTCGGCGAAGCGCGCTTCCTTGGTGACTGCGGATGCCTCTACCGAGAGCACCTCCACAGCACACTTGGTGAATCGGTCAAAATTTGCGGTGTCGCTCACGTGTTTCTTCTTTCTTCGTGATGCTTGGGTTACAGATGCATGGGTTGTAGATGCGCCTGAGCCCGTGAATGTAGGGCAAAGACTAGTTGGCAGGCGACCGTTAGGCGCCCATTCCCAACCCGCCATCTACGGCGATCGTGGTTCCGGTGATGTAACTGGCAGCTGGTGAGGCGAGAAAAACTACTGCGGCGGCGACCTCTTCGGGTGTCCCGACGCGGCCAAGAGGGACCGCCGAGGTCATGGCGTCTTTTGCTTGATCGCTGACGGCGTCGAGCATTTCGGTTGCGATCGGACCAGGGGCAACGATGTTCACGGTGATGTTGCGAGATGCGAATTCGCGAGCCAATGAACGGGCCAGCCCGACCAAACCGGCTTTGCTTGCTGCGTAGTTGACCTGGCCGGTCTGGCCGATGGCGCCGACGACAGACGAGATGAACACAATTCGACCTGTGCGTGCTTTCATCATCGGCTTCACGGCCCGTTTCGCCACGCGCCACGAACCAGTCAGATTGGCATCGACGACCGAGGTGAAGTTTTCCTCGCTCATGCGGAGAGTGAGCCCGTCCTTGGTGATTCCGGCGTTTGCGACAAGAACTCCGACGGGGCCGAGCCGGTCTTCTACAGCCTGGAACAGCGCATCGACGCTGTCGCCGGAGGTGATGTCGCACTGAAACCATGTCAGAGGTTCGGGGAGAGCATCAGGTTCTGTCCTGCTGGCAACAGCCACTTCAAAGCCGGCGCCGACGAGTGCCAGTGCAGTGGCAAGTCCGATTCCCCTGCTGCCGCCCGTCACAAGGGCGACGGTCATGATCCGTTCCAGCGAACGAGCGTGCTACCCCAGGTCATTCCGGCGCCGAACCCTACGAACAGCACCAGATCGCCGTTGCGAATTCGATCCTTCACCAGGGCGTCGTGGAGGGCCATGGGGATGGTGGCTCCCGACGTATTGCCGGTGTCTTCCAGAATCATCGCAGTGTCGTCCATCGACAAGCCGAGCTTCTTCCAGGCCGACTCGACGATCCTGATGTTGGCCTGGTGAGGGACGATCAACGCAACCTCTTCCAAACCGATGCCGGCCATCTCCATCGTGTTGGTAACGGTCCGTTGGATGGCTTTCACCGCTTGGCGGAATACCTCTTTCCCATCCATTTTGAGAACATCACCGTGCTCGGCGTAGAGGATGTGGACGTAGTTGCCATCGGCACCGAGATCCCAACCGAGCAGTTCGCCAACACCGCTCGGGTCGGCTTCGACGACGGCGGCGCCACCTCCGTTACCGAAGAGGATTCCGGTTCCTCGATCGTGATAGTCGGTGATCTTGTCCAGTGCCTCAGCACCCACAACCAGAATTCGTTTCATCCCCTGAAGCAGAAATCCGTTGGCGATGGTGAGGCCATAGACCCAACCCGAGCACGCAGCCTGAATGTCGAGTGCGCCACAGTCGAGACCGAGTTCCCTCGCGACCGCAGGTGCGGTGCCGGGGCAGATGTGTTCGGGGCTGGTGGTGGCCAGGAGAAGTAGGTCGATGTCGTCTGGTCCTACGCCGGCCGCATCCATCGCCCGCTGGGATGCCAGGGCAGCCAGCTCGGTAGTCGTGGAGCCGATGTGGCGTTGGGCGATTCCAGTACGTTCCCGAATCCAGGCATCGGTGGTGTCCATCCACGCTTCTAGGTCGACGTTGGTGAGCACCTTTTCAGGCAGTGCGGCTCCTACCCCCGAGAGGCGAAATCCGAGGCCGCTCACACAACCACCCGAAGCCAGGCAATCGGCTGAGAGGACGCAACTCGTTCGCCCGTCATCGCAAGGATGCCGTGAAGCTCTCCAGCGAAGGCTGTGCGTACTTCTGTGGTGCCGACGTGGCCGATGACGTCGCCGACGCCCACGAGTCGGCCCGACATCGTGGTGTCGAGAGGTGTGAAGATGCCGCTGCCCGGACTCACAACAAGACGCTCGCTCGCATAGAGGTGTTCTCCATCGGGCGAGCGGTCATTTTTTGGGGAGTGTGCCACCTCCTCGAGCAGCGCATCCAGGTCGTCTGGCTTGGAAACCGACGCGCGAGCGACGTTTTCGATCGTTCGTTTGGCCATCCCGGTGAGGACACTCCCGGCTCCCAATTCGACGATGAGGTCGACGCCCGCTTCTTCGATCGTGTGCAGGGTTTGACGCCACCGAACCGGGCTGGTGAGTTGCATGCTCAGGATCTTTCGCGATTCGTCCTCGGTTGTGTGGGGGGCGGCGTCGACGTTGGCGACCACCGGACGGTTCGGGGCTCGGAAATCGATGTCGGCAAGAGCCTTCGCCAGGCGTTCGCCGGCCGCGGCCATGAACGGCGTATGGAAGGCGCCTCCGACCTTGATCGGCATGACACGTTTGGCACCCAAGCTCTTGGCCAGCGTGCCGGCGGCTTCGATGCCCTCGACCGTGCCTGCGATAACGACCTGACCGGGCGCGTTGTAGTTGGCGACGAAGACGTCGGCGTTGGACTTCACACACGCCAATTCGACGAGTTCATCGTCGAGACCGAGTACTGCGGCCATCGTGCCGGGAACGGCCTCGGCCGCTGCCTGCATGGCGTTGCCCCGCTCGGTGACAAGTCGAACCCCGTCGGCAAACGACACGGCACCGCTGGCGACCAAGGCAGAGTACTCGCCCAGAGAATGGCCCGCATGCAGAGACGGTTCGACACCCAGGCGCTCCACCGCATCGAGTACCACCATGCTGAGCACAAAGGTGCTGAGCTGGGCATTCCGGGTCTCCCTCAACTCCTCGGCGTCGGCGTTGAGGAGGAGGTCGGCGATGTCGCGTCCGGCGACAGTGCTGGCCTCTTGGACGAGTTCCCACGAGGGGTGGTCTGTCCACGCCGCACCCATAGCGGGGGCCTGGGAGCCCTGACCTGGGTAGGTGAACGCAATTTGGGTGGTTGGCATCGTCCTATAGACCCGAGGTGACGGTCTCTGGTTACAAGTCGAGCAATGATGACCTCCCGGACCAGCTCCCGGGGGTGCCCTGTCCGGCGAATTCGGCGCTCTTGCCAGCGTTCTTTGATACGATCTCAGGCCCGAACACCCTGCATGCCCGGGTGGCGGAATGGCAGACGCGGCGGATTCAAAATCCGCTGTCCGAAAGGGCGTGTGGGTTCGAATCCCACCCCGGGCACCCCGATTGAGAGAGGAGCTGACGTACAACCGATGTTCCAATCATCGATAGAACGCAGGCTCCGGAATGTGTCGAATCAATTGGTCGATCTCCGAAACGAGCTTCGAGTCATCGACGAACAATTGCTGCATTTCGCCGACGAGGCCGACGACGCCCGACTGCGGTCGCTGGTGAGCGAAACGCCGTTGGCTGGGCGGGAACATCGTGATGCGTCGCGCACGGTCGCTGCGCTGCAGAAGGACCGTTCGGTGAAGCTGGACCGCATGGCGAAACTCGAGGAGAAGCAGGACAGCCTTCTCGATGAATTGAACACAAGGAAGGCTCAACAGGGATGACCCGCATCGTGGTGGCCGAAGACGAGGCGTTGATCCGACTGGACCTCACCGAGACACTTGTCGAAGAGGGGTATGAGGTAGTGGGCGAAGCTGCTGATGGTGACGGCGCAGTGGCGCTCGTCCGCCAGTTGGCACCCGACGTCGCCATACTCGACATCAAGATGCCCGGAACAGACGGCCTCACGGCGGCCCGTCAGATCATCAGTGAGCGTCTGTCGGCGGTCGTGATCCTCACGGCCTTTTCCCAACGTGAACTCATCGAACAGGCCCGTGATGCGGGCGCGATGGCCTATGTAGTGAAACCGTTCGAGCGCAACGATCTCGTCCCGGCGATCGAGATGGCGATTGCCCGATTCTCCGACATCGCTCTCGCAGAGTCCGCTGCCAGCGATGCGACCGCGAAGCTGAATGAACGGAAGCTGCTCGACCGAGCCAAAGGCTTGCTCATGGACACCCACGGTCTTGCCGAGGCCGATGCGTTCCGATTCTTGAGGTCCTCGGCAATGAACGGACGATCCTCCATGGGTGAGGTCGCACAAAAAGTCATCGACGGCGACGTGAAGCCTTAGCAACGTTGGGGACTGTCCCTAGCGTTGCCTTTAGGATCAGGTGGGTGGGGACGCTGATGCTGATCGATGGGAACTCGCTCACGTATCGGGCGTTCTATGCGTTGCCTGATGACCTGGCAACGGCGTCGGGCCAGGTGACAAATGCAGTGTTCGGATTCACGAGCATGTTGATCAACCTGGTTCGAGACCACAAACCTGACGCGATCGCCGTTGCGTTCGACCTGCCACAGCCGACGTTCCGGCATGAACGGCTCGACTCGTACAAAGCCGGTCGCAAAGCTGCCCCTGACATTCTCAAACAGCAGATGGGTCTGGTTCGCCAAGTGCTCGAGGCGATCAACCTGCGCACGCTCGAGGCGCCCGGATTCGAGGCAGACGACATCATCGCGACCCTAGCGGTGCAGGCTGCCCACGCCGGACACGACGTGCAGGTCGTGACCGGCGACAGGGATGCCTACCAGCTTGTCAAGGATCCGCACATCAAGGTGATCTACAACCGGCGAGGGGTCAGCGACTATGCCCTCTACGACGAGGCCGGCATCCTGGAGCGGACCGGTGTCGCCCCCCACGACTATGTGCACTACGCCGCACTCCGGGGTGACAAGAGCGACAACCTGCCCGGAGTGCCGGGCGTAGGGGAGAAGACGGCGGCCAAACTGATCAACACCTACGGCGGGATCGATGGCATCTACGACAACATCGCCGACCACAGCCCCAAGCTTCGCCAGAACCTGGAAGAGAACGAGGAGCAGGTCCGCCTGAACGCCGAGCTGATGGTGTTGCTCTCCGATGTCGAGGTCGGCGCCACCGTTGATGAGCTGATGGACCGTCAACCGTTCGATCTCGACGAGGTCAAGAAGGTCTTCGACTTCCTCGAGTTTCGGACGATGTACGAACGCTTTCTCGAAGCGTTCGCTGAAGAGGCCAGCTCCAAGGTGGCCGACGCCGACCGGGTCGGTCTGGCACCGAAGGTCAGGGAGATCACCTCTGCCGCTGACGTGGACTCCTGGTCGGCCGGCCTATCGGCCTCCGAACTGCCGGTCGCACTCGCAGGTTCCATGAGCGGTGGCCGGTTGCTCGGCCTGGGGTTCGCCAGTGACACACCCGCCGCCGATGGATCGTCTGAGGTCGCGTGGGTGGATGCGGTTGGCAATCCGGGTCTCATCAGTTCGATGTTGGAGGCTACGCAACCTCGGGGTTTCGCCGCTCACGACGCAAAGCCGCTGCTTCGTGCGATTCTGCAGGGGAATCTCGTTGGTGAGGATTTTGGCGATGGGCTGCGACTCGACACAGCGCTGGCCGCCTATCTCATGGACCCGGCTGGAGCCTCGTACCCGTTGAAGGACCTGGTGGCCGAACGGACCCACTATTCGGTGCCCGGCTTCGATGCGGTTCCCGAGGGGCAGCTCGACTTCGGCGAAGGTCCCCCGCCGTCTGAAGTCACTGCAGTGGAGGCGGCGGCCGTTGCAGCACTGATCGAACCGTGTCGTCAGGCGCTGGAAGCAGAGGGACTCACCGCCCTGAACACCGACATTGAAGTGCCTCTGGTCGCGGTGCTGGCGCGAATGGAGCACCGAGGGATCGGGGTCGATCGGGCCGAACTGGAGCGGCTCAACACCGACATGACCGCCGAAGCCGACGCGCTTCGGGCCGAGATTCACAACGATGCCGGCTACGAGTTCAACGTCAACAGCACCAAAGCGCTGCGTGAGGTTCTGTTCGAGGACCTCGGGCTCACGCCGGGCAAGAAGACCAAGACCGGGTTCTCAACGGACCAAGCAACGTTGGAAAAGTTGGTCGGTGAGCACGCAATCATCGAACACTTGTTGGCGTACAGGGAAGTGGAGAAGCTCAGGAGCACCTACGGCGCTTCGCTTCTGGCCGAGGTCCAGAGCGACGACCGCATCCGCGCAACCTTCAACCAGATGGTCGCCCGAACCGGTCGA
>JBLYYW010000039.1:0-3634 GCA_048550155.1 Acidimicrobiales bacterium
ACAGTGCCTTCACAGCTTCGTGGGTGATGACGAAGAGAGCGCCGGACCCAGCGGTCCGGCGCTCCACACTTTTTCGAGGCAAATCAGATCCTGAGAACCAGCGATGCCTCTGAAGGGCCCCAACGGCGCTGATAACACAATATGACGAAGCGTGGCCTCAGTTCGCTTGGCAGCCGCTCAGGTGCCAGGGTTATGGAATGCGACGTTTTGGAACCCTTTTATCAGTTCTCGGTGTGCTGGCCCTCCTGGCCGGCCTCATCGTGAATTTCTTCATTGTCCCGCAGGCAAAACAGCTGCCAGCCGACACCGACAACATGATTGGATACACGGGCACGCTCTCGTTGGCCCTGAATCCGGCGGCACTGGCTGAGAACGATCTCGCCAACCTTTTCCTGCGTGACGTACCAGTTACGGTCGACCGCCACGTCCGGGTCCTCGACACAGACGGAGGCAAGGCATTGGTGCGTAGTACCGCCGTCGTCCTCGACCCAGCTGGAAACCCCGTCAATGGGTCCGACAACTGGTACACCGTTGATCGCAAAACAATGGAGAGCATCGACAACTTCACCAATGATCCAAACCCGGTCCCGCGTGAAGGACTGGTCACCGGATTCCCGATCGGCACCGAGTCTCGCGACTACGTCGGTTGGAACGGCGAGGCCGAAGTCACCACAACATTGAAGTACGAAGGCGAGCTCGAGCGTGAAGGTGTCACGGTCTACCATTTCACCGCCTCGAACCCGGCGGCCAAGATCGTGTCGCCTGATCCCGCAACACTCCCGCCGGCGTTGCCCAAAGCAACCTTGGCTGGTCTCGTCGGAGCTCTCGGACTCCCAGAAGAAACTGCCGGACAGCTCGCCGGCGCTCTGGAACTCGCGCCGGACCCGGTTCCGATCTCCTACACGTTCGCCTCGAACAACAACTACTACGTTGACCCAGCGACGGGAATCCTCGTCGATTACGACACCAACGAGGTCCGAGTGGCTGGAGTGGAGATCGCTGGCAACTTCCAGCCTCTGACCGAAGTGTGGAACCTCACATTTGAACAGAACGCAGCGTCCATCGAGGAAGCCAAGAGCGACGCCGATGATGCGCAGGGGCAGCTGTTCTGGCTCGGCACGGTCCTCCCCTGGGGTCTGATGATCGGTGGTGTGCTGTTGGCACTGCTCGGCCTGTGGACACGCATGAAGGGCGACGATGCTCAGGACCTGGCGGCAAGTGGTCAGCGGGCCGGTGAAACCCTCGAAGACTTCAAGGATCGGGTGTGACCTGCCTTCGGACTTCCTGATTTGCCGGCCCTCAGAAATGAGGGCCGGTGTCAGTTTTGACGCCGAACGGCGCAGGTCCGCGCGGAGCGATCTCGCTCCACGCTCTGGCAGGCATTCCAACCGGATCCGCAAGCCCTGACCACGGAGAGCGAGAAGTCGGGCGTTTCCACCCACGTCCCGCCGGTAGGCATGCCCATTCCAGTCGTGACCAACCGTTTTAGGTTTCTGCGAATGCGAATAAACCAAGGGGCAACCAAGCACGCATTGAGGCATCCGCTCGAGGGCGGCCTCGCGGCTCTCGCCGATGCTCGCTTGCGGATTGACCCCTTGGGGACCGTCGAGCGCAAGAGGATCGTGGAAGGCCTCTTCCACGAGGGCGATCGCCGCACTCCGTTCCTGCATCGGTTCTACGCATTGATGACCTTGTCGGTCCTGATCGCTGTCCTCGGCCTTCTGGCTGACTCGACTGCAGTGGTGATCGGCGCCATGCTCGTTGCACCGTTGATGGCGCCGGTTCTCGGCGTTGCCGCCGCTTTGGTGATGGACTGGAACGAGCGAGCTCTCCGGTCACTGTGGACCACCGTCACCGGAGCGGTGTTGGCCGTCGCCCTTGCAGCGGCCGTGTCCTGGATCCTGCCCGGCGATCCGCAACCGTTGCCCAATGAGCTCTTGGCCAGGACCTCGCCACGGCTGGTCGATCTCGGCGTCGCACTGGTGGCCGGTTCGGCCGGTGCCTACTCTCACGTCCGCAAGCAAGCGGGCGATGCGATCGTCGGTGTTGCGGTTGCGGTGGCGCTCGTACCTCCGCTCGCGGTCATCGGCATCACGTTGCAGCTGGGCGAGTGGCAGATGGTTGCCGGCTCCTTTCTTCTGTTCCTGGCCAACGTCATCGGGATCATCACCGCCGGCGCCCTCACATTCATCTTGTTCGGGCTCGTTCCCAACGGTCGCCTTTTCGAAACCCGCCAACCGATTGCCCGTCGACTTCGACAGACCGTGATCGCCACGGTGCTGGTCGTCGCTCCGCTGCAAATCATCGATGAGTGGCGACCAACTCCCATCATGAGTTCTGCCCCTGGCCAAGCTCTGGTAACCGATGTCGTCAACAGCTGGCGCGCCGATGTTCGTATCATCAGCGTTGCCGTCGAGGACATCGTTGACGAACGGGAAGCCCCCACCGTTCATCTCACGTTGGCCAGCAGCGCTCCGGCGGACGAACCCCTCGGCGTCGATCTGCTGTCAAGCCGTATCAGTGAGGCCTTCGGATCTTCGGTGAATCTGGTCGTGACGTCGGTGGAGAGCAATGTCGAAACGGCGTCCACGACGATCGAAGAGCCCGAGCCGGCGACAGATCTATCCCCACTCGAACGTAAAGGCGAATAATGCACACCATCCCTCTGGCAACCTTCCAATGGCAACGCACCGAGCCGTGCTTGGAAGTGCACGCACACACGATCAATCTGAGCCTTCCCAGCCGGCTCGGCGATCTGCCGTGGATGCTCGATCGATCCGAGGTTGCGATCGTCGACACTCGCGATCAGATAACCCAGCTCGACGATGACCTTCTGGGAAGGGGCGAGCAGGACTTCAGCTTTCTCAACGTTCCGTACCTTGCCACCTCCACTGCGGCGGCGCCTCCCACAACGGGCCTGTTGTTCGTCGAGCCCAAGCGTCACCCCGGCCTGGGACTCCTCGACGGATTTCTGGTCCGGGAGGCAAACCCCGGCCAATTGATCGACCTGGCCGCTGCGCTGGGCATGGAGACCGCATCCGATCTCCGTTGGTTCGCAGACCACCGCCGAACCGCGCCTGGGGGTGCGTCATCGGCCCGCTCAACTATCCGCCGTGTTGAAAACGCTGGTGTCGCATCCGCTGCGGCCGGCGGTGGTCTGTTCTTTCTCGCTGCCGGCCAGAGCATGCATCACCGGACTGGCCGCCTGGGTCTGGTCATGCTTCTGGCCGGAGCTGGCGTTGCTGTTGTGAGCGACTGGCTGGGACGGCATCGTTCATTGGATGGCCACGTCAACTCCACCAGCGACGGCACGCTCGACCCTGCTCTCGAGCTTGGTGAACGCATCGCAGGCGACAGCGACTGCATCAGCACGTAATGACAAGGTGGTGGCGTTGGCCGAATTCTTGTCCACGGTTCCCGCAGCCGAGTTGCCCACCGCAGTAGCGCTCCTCAGTGGCGTTCCGCGGCAAGGGAGGGTCGGGATCGGGTGGGCCACCGTTGCTGCCTCGTTCGAAGACTTCGGCGCCGCGGCCTCGGTCGGATCTGAGCCCGACGAACCCACACTCACACTGGCCGATGTCGACCGAGCAGTCACAATCGTCGGGCAGACCCATGGGCCCGGGAGCGAGGCGAG
>JBLYYW010000040.1:0-3865 GCA_048550155.1 Acidimicrobiales bacterium
GGATGAGTACCAACGCCATGGCGCCGGTGGCCGCGGAGATCATGCCGCGGCGACCACCGGTGAAGGAGATCACGATCGCAATCGAGAACGATGCGTACAGTCCGACCTTCGGGTCGAGGCCGGCGATGATCGAGAACGAAATCGCTTCGGGGATCAGGGCGAGTGCAACAACCAATCCGGAGAGAAGATCTGCCTTCGGATTGGCGGCCCACTCTCTGGAGAAGTGTGAGAACTGCGCGGGCACGCGCAAGCCAGAAACAACAGAAGACAACAGAACACCCTTACGAGAGACGGAGACGACGCCGTACGAAAGGGCGTAACCCGATGTTAGTTGGGTTGCCTACGTCGATATCTGTCGAATCGGTCACATACAGGGAAAACTGAGCGGGTCATGTGACACATCTCTTCGTTGCCTCCGCTCGCCTACGGAACCACTTCAGTCCATGTTCGCACTGCGGGCCTTGCGGTCATCGCTTCATGGACACGGTTCCTCCGGGTCGCTTGGCCTCGCTCCGCTCGAACAGTATTCCGTCGCACCCGGCCGATACCGTTGATTCATGGCGAAGCAGCACAACGCGCTCGATGGGTTCAGCCCGGCCGCAGCTGCATGGTTCTCCACGACGTTCGAAGGGCCGACCCCGCCCCAGGCCAAGGGTTGGCCGATTATCGCCAAGGGCGACCACACGCTGATTCTGGCCCCCACCGGCACCGGCAAGACCCTCAGTGCCTTCTTCTGGGGGCTCGACCAGTTGTGCAACACCCCTCCGCCCGACGACGCCCTTGCCCGCACCCGGATTCTGTACATCTCACCCCTCCGAGCGTTGGCGGTGGACGTGGAGAAGAACCTTCGAGCTCCGCTGCAAGGTGTGCGTTTGGCGGCAGAGCGGTTGGGCGAGCCGTTCTACGAGCCAACGGTGATGCTCCGTACCGGCGACACCCCGCCCGAAGACCGACGTCGGATGCAACGCCACCCGCCCGATCTCCTGATCACCACCCCAGAGTCCTTGTTCCTGATGCTCACGTCCCGTGTGCGCGAGACGCTGGCATCGGTCGAGACCGTCATCATCGACGAGATCCATGCGCTTGCTGCCACCAAGCGCGGATCGCACATGGCGCTGACCCTTGAACGGCTCGACGAGATCGCCGAGCAGTCGGTTCAACGCATCGGCCTCAGCGCGACGCAGCGCCCGCTGGAGGAGATTGCCCGCTTCCTCGGCGGGCACCAGGACGGCAACGACCGCGCTGCTGGCCCACCTCGGCCGGTCACCATCGTCGATGCCGGTGTGAAGAAGCAGATGGACATCGAGGTGATCGTTCCCGTGGAAGACATGGGTCGACTCGGCGAGATGACACTCCCTGATCCCGAGCAGGAGTTCGCCCAACCCCAGCGCCGAAGCATCTGGCCTTCGATGCACCCGAGACTGCTCGAGTTGATCCAGCAGCATCAGAGCACCATCGTGTTCGTCAACGCTCGTCGCCTGGCCGAGCGATTGGCCACCCGGCTCAACGAGCTCTACATCGATGGCGAAAACCGCGCCGCCGAGGCAGAAGGGCGATCGCCAGGTGAGGGAGAACGAGAGTTGGTGAAGGCTCATCACGGATCGCTCAGTCGCGAGCAACGACTGCGAATCGAAGATGAACTGAAACGAGGGACGCTCAAGGGACTTGTGGCCACGAGCTCGCTGGAACTCGGGATCGACATGGGAGCGGTGGACCTGGTGGTCCAGGTCGAGTCACCTGGTGCGGTTAGCAGAGGTCTGCAGCGCATCGGCAGGGCCGGCCATCAGGTAGGCGCCCCCAGTACCGGGAAGTTCTTCCCCAAGCACCGAACCGACCTGGTTGAGGCCGCAGTCGTTGTGGATCGCATGCAGAACGGCTTGATCGAGGAGACGCACTATCCCCGAAACCCTCTCGACGTGCTGGCTCAACAGATCGTCGCAATGGCGGCTATGGACGATTGGGAAGTCGATGATCTGCGGCGGATATGCCGTCGGTCCGCAAACTTCGCTGAACTCAGCGATGAGGCGTTCGACAACGTGCTCGATCTGTTGGCAGGTCGTTACCCGTCCGACGAGTTCGCCGAGCTCCGCCCCCGAATCATCTGGGATCGGGTCGAAGGCGTAATCAGAGGCCGGCCCGGCGCTCAACGGCTGGCGGTCACGAGCGGCGGCACCATTCCCGACCGGGGGCTGTACGGGGTCTTCCTTCCCGACGGCACCCGGGTTGGGGAACTCGACGAGGAGATGGTCTATGAATCCCGCGCCGGGGAGACGTTCCTACTCGGTGCGTCCACCTGGCGGATCGAAGACATCACACACGAGCGGGTGGTCGTCACACCGGCCCCAGGTCAACCGGGCAAGATGCCGTTCTGGCATGGCGACGGACCCGGTCGTCCACTCGAATTGGGTCGGGCCATGGGCGAATTCGTTCGAGAGATCGACGGCATGGATCGAAGTGCGGCGCTCGATCGTTTGGCCGAGCGGCACAGTCTCGATCCCCTCGCAGCAGAGAACCTAGTGATGTACCTCGAGGAACAGCGGGAGGTCACCACGAAGTTGCCGACCGATCGCACCATCATCGTCGAACGATTCCGCGATGAGATCGGGGACTGGCGGATCTGTATCCTCTCTCCGTTCGGTGCCCAGGTACACGCCCCGTGGGGGATGGCGCTCCAGCACAGAATGGCCGAGCAGTGGGGCTGGGATGTAGAACTCATGTGGTCCGACGACGGCATCGTCATCCGATTGCCCGAGGCCGAGGATCGCATCCCAATAGACGAACTGCTGATCGATCCCGATGATCTCGACGAGTTCCTGGTCACCCAGCTGCCCAACACCGCCATGTTCGCGGCCCGCTTTCGCGAGTGTGCCGCTCGAGCGTTGCTCTTGCCGCGGCGGCGCCCGGACCGGCGGACACCGCTGTGGCAGCAACGGCAGAAGGCCGCAGACCTGCTGACGGTCGCCGCCAAGTACCCGAGCTTCCCGATCTTGCTGGAGACCAGCCGTGAGTGCCTGAACGACGTGTTCGACGTCCCGGCGTTGCGATCGGTGCTGACCGACCTCCGGTCACGCAAGATCTCCGTCCACACCGTCGACACCGACTCCGCCTCGCCAATGGCCAGCGGTCTGCTGTTCGGCTGGGTTGCCCAGTACATGTACGAGGGTGACGCTCCTCTGGCCGAGCGTCGGGCGGCCGCGCTGTCGCTCGACCGTGATCTCCTTCGCGACCTGCTGGGCGCCGAGGAGTTGCGTGAACTGCTCGACCCGGACGTACTGGCCCAGCTCGAATCTGAGCTGCAACGAACTGCGGACACCTGGAAAGCTCGAAACGTCGATGGGGTGGAGGACCTGTTGCGGTGGCTGGGTCCACTTTCTGTCGAGGAAGTGGGTGATCGGGTCGACGGGCTCAATGCGGAGATCGCTCTCACCGAACTGCTCGATCAGCGGCGCATCATTGAGGTAGGGCTCGATGCCGGACGTCATTTCGCATCTGCCGAAGACGCCTCCCGGCTGCGGGATGCCCTGGGGGTTGCTTTGCCGGCTGGCCTGCCAGCGGCGTTCACCGACTCTGTCGACAATCCGTTGATCGATCTGGTCAGCCGCTTCGCCCGTACGCATGGCCCGTTCCTCACACGCGAACTCACAGCCCGGTTGAGTGTTGATGCGATCAGGGCCGAAACTGCGCTGACCGAACTCGAAAGGGAAGGTCGGATCGTCAGAGGCGAATTCCGCCCCGACGGATCCGAACGCGAGTGGTGTCACAGCGATGTGCTCCGGATCCTGCGCCGACGCTCTCTTGCAGCGCTGCGGAGCGAGGTCGAGCCGGTCGACGGCGATGTGTTGGCTCGATTTCAGCCTCAGTGGCA
>JBLYYW010000041.1:0-3158 GCA_048550155.1 Acidimicrobiales bacterium
ACCAAAACTCCAGTTCAGAATGCATACGAAAGTGCGAATTGGATGGCGAGGCTGCTGATCCACTCAACGGTCGATTGTTACAGGCGTGTTTAATCGTGACCTAATTTCTCACTCTATGTAGTCGTATGGGTCGTTCGACCTTACCTTGATCCGTTCTGCCTACCCCGCCTGGGCCATTCAGCCCACCGCACGACTCAAAGGAACCCCGCCCATGCGTACACCCATTGCGCCGCAGACCACCACGCTGCCCGACCTCACCCGTTTGTCTGACACGGCCGTGCCGGGCCCGTCCACCGACAACGAGAGGGACAGCGATGCATCCGGCTCAAGCCCAACCGCCGAGCTGACCATCCTGGTGCCCACCCGCAACGAGTCACCGGCGATCGAGCTGTTCCTCGAACGTTTGGCCAAGGCGGTGCGGCAGCCAGCTTCGGTGTTGTTCATCGATGACAGCGATGACGGAACACCACACACGGTCCGGCGTCTGGTCGAGCGACGCCCCTGGGGGTCGCTCGACGTGGGCTTGTTGCACCGGCCACCGGGTCATCGCAACGGAGGACTTGGCAGTGCTGTTGTCGAAGGGCTCAAAGCTGCAACAACGGACTGGGTCGTGGTGATGGACGCCGATCTTCAGCATCCGCCCGAGGCGATCACACGGCTTGTCGACGCAGTGCAGGACGGTCAGGCAGACCTTGTCGTTGCGAGCCGATTCACCCAGCTCGAGGCCATCTCATCGGACAGTCTGAGCCCAGCCCGCCAGCGCGTCACCCAAGCATGCCTGGCCGCCACCCACATCGCATTTCCGAAACGGCTCGCCGGCGTCACAGACCCCTTGAGCGGCTTCTTCATGCTGCGCCGCAAGGCGGTCGACCCGGACATGCTGCAGCCCGACGGGTTCAAGATCCTGTTGGAGATCCTGGGCCGCTTTCCACGCCTGCGGGTCCGAGAGATCGGCTTCCGTTTCGACGATCGCAGCGCGGGTACGTCCAAGGCCTCCCTCAGAGAGGGGGCTCGCTTCGCCCGACAACTCGCCCGACTCCGCACACGCTCGCGCATCAACAGGGTGTTGCAGCGACATCAGTTCCGCTACGCGATTCACGACCTTCTCACGATCGAATCCGACACCGACCTTCCCGAGTTGGCCAAGTTTCGGGTCCGAACCCACGGTGGACCCCCGGACCTTCGAGTCACCGCAGTCGACAGCTTCACCAATGGCGACGCCGCGCTGGTCCAGATGGCGGAAACGGTGCCGGAGATCCGCTATCAGGAATCGGTCGGCCGTAGCGGATTCGGGATTCAAGTCACCGTGGGCGAGACCACCGAAATCGAGGTCTCCGCTGTCGTCGGGCACTCACCTCACGTGCTCTACACCAACGTGGTGGAACCGATCATCCGATGGAAGCTGGTGGAGACCGGCCATGCGCTCGTCCATGCTGCATGCTTCACCACCGGCGACGCAGCACATCTGATCACCGCACGGACCGACACCGGCAAGACAACCACGATGCTGAAGGTGCTCGATCATTCAGAGTGTGAGTTCATCTCAGATGACCTCTGCCTCATCGATGCCAACGGTCGCGTGCGCCCCTATCCCAAACCGCTGACGATCAGCAACCACACCGTGCACGCGCTCACCGGTGCCGAACTCGGACGGTTGGAACGGTTCACGCTTCCGATTCAGAGTCGGCTTCACTCGAAAGCAGGCCGCCAGTTCGCATTCCTGATCGCCGGCCACAACTTCCCGGTAGCCACCTTGAACGCGGTGGTGCAACGACTGATTCCACCACCCAAATATCACGTGGAACGTCTGGTCCCGGGTGTGAGAACACACGTTGAAGCGACGATCGAGTCGCTCTTCATCATCGAGCGCGGCGATGCTGAACAGACCAGGACCCTCGATCCGTCGGAGGCCCTCCCGATACTGCTGGAGAACTGTGAGGACGCCTACGGCTTTCCGCCCTACGAGCAGTTGGAAACCCTGCTGCACAGCATCAGTGATCTCGATCTGGTTCGGCGCGAACGGGAGATCATCGCGTCCGCGTTGGAGCAGGTTCCAGCGAAACTCCTGACGAGCGCGGTCATGGGATGGGCAGAGACGATCCTGGACACGGTGTGCGCGGGAGACCCTCCGGTCGCCGAGGAGCATGGATGACGTCGTCGTTCTCGACCCACGCGTGGCCCGTCATCACTGCGCCGAGGTTGCGGTTGATTCGATTCGCGGCTGTCGGAGCATCCGGGTTTGTCGTGAACTCGGTGTGTCTAGCATTCGTTTCCGGAGGTCTCGGGGCCCACTACCTGATCGGGGCCGTTGCCTCGACACTGGTATCCACCAGCTCCAACTTCGTGCTGACCGAGCGTTTCGTCTTCGCTGACCGGGATCGAGGTGCCGGCCGGTTGCGCCGCTTCATGGTCTTTCTGTGCCTGAGTCTGATCACGCTGGTCGCTCGCGGCCCGATTCTGGTCGGACTCACAGAGGTAGCCGAGATTCACTATCTAGTCTCGAATGCGATTTCGCTGGTCGCTCTGATGCTGGTCCGCTACCAGTTCTCCGGTTCTCGGATCTGGCCCGAGGTCGCATCGTGACCGATGTTCTCATTGAAGGTGGGGACGTACCCCTGGGCCTGGAGGACGACCTCGCGGCCCACATGGCAGCGAAACTCTTGGACAGTCCACGACCGGGCTCGGACATGCCACCTCGTTCCGACTCACAGTCGGGGCCGACGGCGCCGAGGATCAACATGGTTCCTGCATCGACGCAGGTGACCGTCGAGGCACCGGCACCAACTCGACTACATCGCGACGCTGTCCCGTCTGTCATCCGCACATCTCCACCGGTCCCGGTCCCCCAGATCAAGGAGCAGCCATCTACCCATCCGGCGTCCGATCTGATAGTCACGCTGGAGCAGCCCGCGGCGTTGAAGGCTCCTCGGGCCAAACTCCGGTGGATCGAGGCCATACTCGTCGGACTCATCGTCCTCGTCGGTGGTGCGCTCCGAGTGATCAATCTCGACGCCGTCGGACTGAACAGTGACGAAGCGGTCTACGCCGGGCAGGGTGGTGCGTTGCTCGAGGTCGGTTCACTCCCCGACCATTTCTCGATCTTTCGCGCCCACCCGCTGCTTCTGCAATTCGTCATGGGAATCGTGTTCCGGATCAGC
>JBLYYW010000042.1:0-14272 GCA_048550155.1 Acidimicrobiales bacterium
ACCCAGATCGTGTGGGCCGCGTTCTCCACGGTCGGCGCAAGACTTCCCGACGAGGACCGACGGGACCGAGTGTTGTCGGCGTTTGGCCCAACGCTGGTTTTCACCTTGCTCACCGTGTGGGTGGCTCAACAGATCGTCGGTTTCGCCCTGATCTGGTGGGGTCTGGGCGGGGTCGATGGCGTCGACAGCTTCGCCGACGATCTCTACTACTCCGGCGTCGTGTTCTTCACCGTCGGCTTCGGCGAAGTGGTTCCCGCCAGCGACGCCCCCCGGTTCGGTGCGCTGGTTGAGGCGTTCGCCGGTGTGCTCAGTACCGCGTTGGTCATCGGGTATCTGCCCTCGCTGTACGGTGCCTACAGCGAACGGGAACGGAAACTCATGACCCTCGACGACGGGAGCGAGGAGCGAATTACTCCGACCAACCTCGTGAAGGCGTGGGCGCCCGATGCGGACGTCAACGCCTTGATCGCCAAGTTCGAGTCCTGGGAGGACTGGGTGGCGGGGGTCATCGAAACCCACACGACGTTCCCGATGCTTCGGTATTTCCGGAGTCACCATCACGGCCAGAACTGGGTGACGGCACTGGGTCTGGTTTCCGACGCAGCCCTGCACTGTCAGATGATCAAGGGAGCGAACAACCGGGCTCCGTATTTCATGTTGCGGAGATCCATCCGTCTGTTCCAGGAGTTGACCGCTGACGATGAGATGCACGTCGCCCGATATCGGCAGGAGTTGGACCAGGCCTACGCCCAAGCTGACGGCCAGTTGTTTGTAGAGCTCTATGACCAGTTGACCGCTCACGGGTTCGAGTTGGT
Organism: Acidimicrobiales bacterium; assembly: GCA_048550155.1. GTDB lineage: Bacteria > Actinomycetota > Acidimicrobiia > Acidimicrobiales > SZUA-35 > JABDIY01. The sequence continues at coordinate 816 of JBLYYW010000042.1, forward strand.
TCCTTTTGAGGAGGCTCGGCAGACGATGGCCGACTTCCGGCGCGAGTTTGACGCGCGAATGGAATTCCTGATCGACACGCTCCATGCGCCCCGGGGGTTCTGGGGCCACTCGATCCGCTCTGGGCTCGTACCGATCAGCACCGAACAGGTCGTGATGGACCGAGATGAGGCCTCGCCGTCCCATTAGGAAGATCTGAGAAGAAACGTGCCGGTTGGGTTCGTTCTGGCACAGCGGCCCAATCGAGGGCTGAGTTACGCTACGTGCGACTAGCATCACAGCATGGCCACGAACCGTGACCCCCAGCTTGACCCGGAGCGGATTGCAGCCCGTGAATTCGGCACGTCCTTCAGGGGTTATGACACCCATGAAGTGCGGCGATTCCTCCAACAGGTGGCCGAGGTAGCGCGGGCGGACTCGGCTCACAAGGCCGATGATCCAGAGGCCATAAGAGCCCTCGTCGACGAACGAGACGAACTACGCCGCCGGGTGGCGCAGCTGGAGAGGGCTGCGAACTCAGCCGAAAACGACGACGCAATCCATGTGACAAGTCTCATCACTTCGGAAACAACCCAAGTCATCGAGAGCGCCCGTGCCGCGGCGGCGGAGATCATCCGAAAAGCCGAGACCGAAGCCAGCAGACGCCGCAAAGAAGTGAAGGAGCTCGAGCAGCGGGTTGACGCCGAGATCCAGCAGAAACGTTCCGCTGTCGCCGAGGACACGGCGCGCGTTCGGCGCGAGACCCAGAGCGAGGTCAACAAGCTCAGAAACGAAGCTGACGAGGAGACCAAGTCGTTGCGGGCAAAGGCGGACGAATATGCCGCCACTACCCGAGCCCAGGCACAAGAGATCCTTCGTTCTCGCACGGCCGAGGCAGAGTCCTTTTACGAGACGCGTACCCGCAAAACCGAAGAAGCTACCGCGGCCATGCGGGCTGAGGCCGAAGAAGAAACCGCCACGATGCGTCGCAATGCCGAGGACGCCGCAGCCAAGATGCGGCGTGAGGCCGAGGAAGAGACCTTGGCTTTGCGGCGGCGCACCGATGAAGAAGTGAAGGCGTTGCGGGCTTCCACCGAGGCCGAGGCCGAAGATCTGCGCACCGCCGCCCAGGCCCGCGTCGATGAGCTGAACGTCGAGGCCGACAAGATCAAGGCCGAGTCCGAGAACGCCGCAAATATCGCCAGGGCAGAAGCCGCAGCGGCAGCCGACTTGGCTACCCGAGAAGTGAGGGATGAAGCCCGCCTCATGGTGGCCGAGGCCCGGGCGGTACGCGAGAAGATCCTCACCGACCTGGTTCGTCGTCGTCGGGCCGCTCGCCAACAGATCGACCAGGCGCGGGCCGCACGCGACCGGTTGCTCAGAAGTCTTGATGCACAGAAGCGGGAGCTCGATGAGGCCACAGCGGAACTTCAACGAGCGGTTCCCGAGGCCAGAGCTGCGATGGAGCGGGTGCCAACCCCGGTCAGCGACGACGACGCTGAGGTGAGAGCAGCGCTCTCGGCGCTCGACAAAGCCCGACCCGAGCGGATGCGATCGTTCACTGAACTCGGGGAAGAACCCGAAACCGAGGGGTATGCACGTCGGTTGGCAGGCCAGGAACCCGTCCATCGCCCGGAGCCGGAACCCGACCCCGATCCCGAACCCGTCGAGGTTTCCGATGATGAAGCCGAACCTTCCGCCGACAGCAGCGATACGGACCAGGAGCGAGCTTCGGATGAATCCGACGCCGAGGCCAACGACGGAGCCGGATCAGTACCGCCTCCACCGATGATCGAAGATGCCATCGGCGGTCCGGCACCGAGCCCTGAAGGGCCAACAGAGTCTGACCCCACCCAACAAGGCGATCCGGTCGTGGCCGACGACGAGGGCCCGGTTGATATCGAAGCCGGCGGCGCAGTCGATCCGACCCTCGAGCGGTCCGACCGCAGCCGAACCGCCGACCACGATCGTGCGGGTCGGAATGAAACCGATGAATCCAGTGACTCCGAGGATGCTCGAATCGGTCTGTTCTCGACCGCTCTCGGCGAGGACGAGGATCAACAGGTTCCCCGGTCGGCCGGCCTGTTCGGACTCGGGAGCGCCCCGGCCCCCGCTGGCGTCGAGCCGCTGTTCGGGAAGGGCTCGGCGGAATCTGATGACCAGTCCGAGGACGAGTCCGAGACCGCCGATACCGAGGACAAGCCGGCGGACTCCCAGCATTTGGTCGAGAAGGCCGAGGCGCTGGACCGTCTCGCTCCGGACCTCAAACGACATCTGAAGAGGGCCTTGGCTGATGATCAGAACGATTTCCTCGATGCGGTCCGTCGTGGCGGGAAACACGCCTCGGTGCAGGACCTCCCCGCCGAAGACCGCCAGGTGGCTCGATTTGCCGATGCGCTCGAGACGGCACTGCGGGCCAGTGCGAACGCTGGCGCCTCAGCAGTCGGTGGTCGAATCTGGCCCGGTCTTGCCGATGGTCTTGTCGCCGACACTGCCCACAGGTTGGTCGACGACGTGAGGTCGGTCGTGACCGCCGCAGTCCGCGCCAATGGGGGAGAGGATGCTGCCCTGGAGGCCATCCGTAGCCACTATCGAAACGTGCGGCAAAATCGCCTGAATCGGCTGGTCGACGATTCGTTGTCGAGCGCTTTTGCGTTGGGAGTCGAACACGGGGCCGACGCCGGCTGACGTTGATTTACCTGCTCGCCCCGCTTACCGCGCCCGTCTAATTCGTCCTACGGTCTACCTCAATGGCAACAACCACCCCCATCGCCATCAATCGACGTCGCCTGCCTCTTCTCGTGGTCGGCGGTCTCCTCTTGCTCTTGGCCTTGACGGCCAGCGGAATTGCGCGGCTGTTCACCGACTTCTTGTTCTTCGATCATCTGGGGTTCGCGTCGTCCTGGGGCAAGATCTTGTTCACCCAGATCGCTCTGGCAGTGGTTTTCACACTTGCCTTCTTCGGGATCCTGTTCGGCAACCTCACCATCGCCGACAGGCTCAAACCTTCGGTCCGGCCTCCATCGCCCGAGGAAGACTTGATCGAGCGGTATCACCAGCTCGTCGGTCGCCACGGCACAAGGGTGAGGCTGGTCGTCTCGGGATTCCTGGCGCTGATGTTCGGACTCCAGGTGTCACAGGAGTGGCAACGCTGGCTGCTGTTCGCCAACTCCAATGACTTCGGTAGGATCGACCCGCTCCATGGACGAGACGCATCGTTCTATGTGTTCCGACTCCCGTTTCTGACCTTCCTGGTCGACTGGTTCTCGTTTGCGATCATCTTCAGTATTTTCGCCGTGGCGCTCGCCCATTATCTGAACGGCGGAATCCGGGCGGTTGCGATTTCACGAATCAGTGACGGCGTCAAAAGCCATCTCTCGATCCTTTTCGCCATCTTGGGCGTGCTCAGGGCAATCAGCTACTACTTCGATACGTTCGAGCTGGTCAACAGCCGTCGAGGTTTGTTCGATGGTGCGTTGGCAACCGATGTCGAGGTGCAGCTTCCGGCCCTGAACCTGCTCGTTCTGGTGTCGCTTCTTGCCGCCGCGCTGTTCTTGTTCAACCTGCGGCGCCAGGGTTGGGGTCTTCCGTTGGTCGCTCTCGGGATGTGGGCGGTCACCCATGTGGTGGTGGGGGGGATCTTCCCGAGCTTGTTCCAGCGGTTCGCGGTTGAACCCAATCAGTCGACCAGGGAAACCCAGTACATCGACGACAACATCGCCGGCACCCGTTTCGCCTACGGACTGGAGTTCTCCGAGGCGGAGAAGAGACAATTCCCCTTCACCGAGGGAATCACAATCGCCGAGGTCGACGAGAACCAGGAGATCATCAGCGACATCCTGGTGGTCGACCCGATTCTGGCCCAGGACTCTTTCGAAAAGGACCAGGGCGAACGTCGAGAGTACGAGTTCATCGATCTCGACATCGACCGCTACGAGGTGAACGGCCGCAACGAACCGGTGGCGATCAGCGTCAGGGAACTCAACATCGCAAACGCCGAAGAAGGCTGGGAGAACCGACACCTGGTCTTCACGCACGGCTACGGGGTCGCGATTGCGCCGGCCAACGTGATCGGATCGGGCGGAACTCCCAACTATCTGGTCTCGGGAATTCGGTCGTCACTACAGGTCGACGAAGAACTCGACGTCGATCTCACGCAGCCTCGGATCTACTTCGGTGAGGACTTCGACGGCTATGCCATCGTGGGTGCTGAGGGACGAAACGAACGCGATGTTGTCGCCGACTCGACCCGGGCTGACTCGGACTTCCGGTACGACGGCAGCGGCGGTGTCAACGTCGATTCGTTCATCCGTCAGGTGGCGTTCTCGCTCCGGTTCCAAAGCATCAACCCCTTGATTTCGCCGTTCGTCGGCAGCGAGAGCGAGGTGATGTACAACCGCAACGTCGTCGACCGGGTACGCCTGGTCGCACCGTTCCTACGCCTGGATCAAGATCCGTACCCGGTCGTGGCAGAGGGGCGAATCAAGTACGTGATCGATGCGTATACCACCACCAACCAGTATCCCTACAGCCAAGGGGTGCAGAACCGCAGCCTCTCCCGCCAGGCTGATCTGTCCGATGGTTACAACTATGTCCGCAACAGCGTGAAGGCGGTGGTCGATGCGTACGACGGTGACGTCACGCTGTACATCGTCGACAATACGGACCCGATCGTTCGGGCCTGGGCCAGTGCGTTCCCGGACCTCTTCGAAGAAGATCCGGCTCCGGCAGAACTGCAGAAGAACTTCCGGTATCCCCAGGACATCTTCACCGTCCAGACCGACATGTGGGGCGCCTACCAGGTTTCGGACCCGCTCACGTTCCTCGAAGGTTCGCTGAGCTGGACCGTTGCAACCGCCGCCGGCGTGGAAGGTGGCGACCTCGGAGCGGGGGTCAGCGCTGCAGCTGCGACCCCGATGAACCCTCAGTACGTCCAGACCCGGCTTCCGGGCGAAACCAAGAGCGAATTTGTGTTGCAGCGTGCCTTCGTCCCCAGCGGTAGCGGCGCAGACCGTCAGAGCGACCGCCCCGAGCTCACCGCCATCTTGGTGGCTCGTTCGGACCCGGAGAACTACGGCCAGCTGCTCGAGTACCGTCTGCCCAGCGGCAGGGTGGAAGCCCCCGATCTGGTCGACTCGAACATTCGCCGAGAGAACGAGATCTCGAGCTTCATCACCTTGCGGGACCAGAATGGCTCCCGGGTGCTGTTCGGGGAGATGATCATGGTGTTGGTCGAGGACACCCTGGTGTACGTGCGGCCGTTGTACGTCCGAGCCCAGGGACAACAAGCGGTGCCCCAGATCAACCAGATCATCGCCGTCAACGGTGACAAGATCGCGATGGAAGCCACGGTCGACGAGGCCATTCGGGCGGTGACCACCGACGGCTCCGCTTCCTCCCCGACCACACCCCCCCCAGACCAGAATCCCGACCCGCCCCCGGTTCTGCCACCGACGATGGAAGACCTGAGCGTCGCCGATCTCATCGAACTGGCCCGGGATTCCTTGGATGCCGCAGAATTGGCCGAAGCGAACGGCGATTTCGACGAAGCGACGCGACTGCGGGAGAACGCCGGCATCGCCCTGGACCGCGTCACGCTGCTTCTCACCGGCCGAACCACCTGAGCGGCCGAGCTCGGTTGGCTGGAACATCGATGGGGCGAACTACGTTGTAGGGACCATGTTCTTCCGCAAAGATCCTTCCGAGATGCAGATTCCTTCACCTTCCGAGGCGCTTCCCGGGCGGAGCGAGGCCGTCGACGTTCCCGCCGCGCACTATGTGAACAGCAACCCCATGACCGGACCATGGCCTGATGGAATGGACACACTCATCGTGGCGATGGGGTGCTTCTGGGGGGCCGAGCGCTTCTTCTGGCAGACACCGGGTGTGTACTCCACCTCTGTTGGTTATGCAGGAGGCTCGACACCGAATCCGACCTATCAAGAAACGTGCACCGGCCAGACCGGCCACACCGAAGCGGTGATGGTGGTGTTTGACCCCACGATCGTCCAGCTCGAGACGCTGTTCAAGATCTTCTGGGAGAATCACGACCCCACGACCAGGAATCGTCAAGGCAACGACATCGGTACCCAGTACCGATCCGCGATCTATGCCAACTCCGATGAACAGCTGGCGGCGGCCGTTGCCAGCAGGGATGCGTATCAGCGTTCGCTCGACGACGCCGGTTTTGGCGAGATCAGCACCGAGATCACCCTGGCCGGCCCGTACTACTACGCCGAGGACTATCACCAGCAGTACCTCGCCAAGAACCCTGGCGGCTACTGCAACCACGGGTTCTGTCAGGTCAGCTACGCACGCTGAACCTCAGCCCGACAATGCAACCGGCCGCTGCAGTTCTCGATGAGCGCAACTGCGGGCGGCCAGATCGACACCGGGCGACACTTCTGTCGGCCAAAACGGTTGAAGGTGGCCTTGGTCAGCGGAGGTCGATGACCAGGTCGATGAGATGGTCGATGGAGTCTTCGACCTCTACTTCGTCTTCGATGATCGTCCGCTCGACCTGCCCTCTGTGGGTGGGGAGCGGAATGTTGCTGGTTGGCTCGGCAGAGGAGGTGAGAGCCTGCACGACCGCAGCCTCAACATCGATCTGGTTGATTCCGGTGAGCCCAGCGATGGCGATTTGGGATCGCAGTCGTTGAGCCACCTCGGCGTTGAGTTCTCCACCGGCCGCCGCCAGGTCAGCCAGGAAACGTTCCGCAACGCTGACCGGGATTGTTGCTGTTGCTCTTGGTTCCTCAGTCTGAAGCCGCATACGGCCAACACTAGAAGAGAAGTGGTCCGCAGCTGAATGGGTCGGATGAATCGACGCGCGAGGCGAAATGTCCCTGGAGGAAAGACGCTGAATCCATGGACGGGTGGCGGTGCCTCACGCGGGGACGACGCTGAGGAGGGGGCGCTGGTCGACCTGGGGTTCTTCGATCGCTCGCTCGAGGTTCTGGGCCGACGGGTGTACCGGGCGATCGAGAGTGCACTGATGGATCGACACGATGTCGACCGTGCGAAAGCTGGCAACGCGCTCACTCCAGGCGTCGATGGTAGGGCTGGAAGAGCCAGTGCGGAAGAAGGTGGTGAGAGGTCCTTCGGGCTGGTAGGTGTCGGCGTCGGTGACGTCGATGATGCGCCCGGAGGAGAGCGTGACGGAGAAGATGGTGGGCCCCAGGTTGCTGGGGTCGATGGCGGGGACGTAGGTGAAGGTCATGGATCAATCATGACGAAGGGGTGTGACAACGCTCCGAACGTATGTTCTTTCGGTTCAACAGGATCTTAACCAAGCCGTGAAACCAGCCGATAGGGGAGGTATGCACCCTGCGTGGGTGTCGGTTTGTGTAGGAGGCCTTCAGTGCATCGACGGATAATCAAGACCGCCAAGGTCCGCATCGTTGATTCCCATGTTGGTGACATCGTGAACCGCAACCCCGATGCCGAAAAGGGTTGGTTTCAGGTGGCGGAGATCAAAACCCTCTTCAACGGCGACCTTCAGCTCGCAGACGAGACCAGCTACATCACCATTACCGGTGGCGACAATGACCTCATCGGTGTGCAGTTCGCTCAGTTGATCGAAGTGCCCGGCTGACATCTCGCCCGTTGAGAGGGCCCTCAAGCTCGACCGTTGTGATGTCGATCACTTCGAGGTGCTGCAGGATCGTCATACTCCCTTGATCAGCCCGGTTGCCGTAGGCGGACTGGCGTTCGTGACCGCCGTCGTCGCCGGTTTCGGGACGGTGGTGATCGGCAATGACCTGGGCATGGTGCTGGCCGATGCGTCAGCCAACCGCTCCGAGGTGTGGCGCCCCCTGCTCATCTTCCTTTGTCTGCCGCTGTCGGTGATCGTGGGAGCCAGCGCTGTTGCGACGGTCACGGGATCTCGCAGACCAGCTTCGATCATGGCCAGCGCTGCGGTCGGGTTCGGCACTCTGGTCGGTGTAACGTCTGGCCGACTCGTCTGGCAGTACATCGAAATCCAGACCTATGGCGAGGTGCGTGGTCTTCTCGACACCACCGCATTGCTGGTCGTGGCCGGATCGATTCTTGCCGGCGGTGTTGCTGGAGCGCTTGTGGGTGATCAGTTCGGTGCCCATCCTCAGGCAAAGCGCATCAGCCAGTGGTCGAATATCGTGGCAACGGCGCTCCTCACCTATGCGGCGATGGAGTTGATCGCCGGCCGAGAAAAAGTGGGTGCCCAGCAACTCTGGATGCTCGGTTTCATGCTTCTCGCCCTGGGTCTTGCTCCTCGAATCGGGCTGATCCTGGCCGAGGGGGACGACGACGACGAACGCGTGGCGAACGAGCGCTTCTCGGGCCTGCACGCGCAGCGTGACCACAGTGCATCGGTGCGTTTGCTGGTCGGCTTTGCTGCCGGCTGGATGACCTCGATGTTGGTGAACATGACGGGGCAGACCTTCGATGGCCAGCTCTTCCGTTATCTCATTGCGTGGACCCTCCCACTCCTGCTTGCAGCCCCTGGAATTCTGGCCCATTTCGACCGTTTGGAATCGACGGATCTTGTGGACGCGGTTTGCGCGGCCAAGCCGTACACCCATTCCTGATTTCGGTGCCCTCGCGACGGGCTCGGTTACGGGTCGACCACCTCCGATGGCAGGCATGATTACCGTGTTGCCATGCCCAAACTCGTGGACGCGATCGCGCCGCCGCGTCTGGGATCAGCGTTTCGTTGGCTCATCGGGTCACAATGGGTAACCAACCTGGGTGACGGCGTGGCGCTGGCCGCAGGCCCACTGCTGGTCGAGGCCGAAACCAACAGCGTCGCCCTGGTCGGGCTTTCCTGGCTTCTTGGCCGGTTGCCGTGGCTACTGTTCGGTCTGCACGCCGGTCTGATCGCCGATCGGCTCGATCGTCGGGTAGTGATCGTTGCCGCCAACGTTGCCCGCGCCGCGGTGCTGGCGGTGCTCTCTGCCTCGATCATCACCGACCAGGTGAACATCACCATCATCTTGGTCTCGTTGTTCCTTTTGGGAATGGCCGAGGTCTTCGCTGACGTGACGTCGAACACGCTCCTGCCAATGATCGTAGAGAAGCGCGATCTGACGCTGGGAAACAGTCGGATCATGTTCGGCCATATCGGCCTCAATCAGCTCATCGGACCGCCCGTGGGTGCAGCACTGTTCACGGTCGGGATGTGGCTTCCGTTCGGCGTTCAGGCGATTGGAGTGTTGTTGGGGGCGGTTCTGGTCAAGCGAATCGTGCTGGGTCCTTCGGCTGCCGAGGCGGGACAAGGAGGCGGGAACACCAGCCCCTCACACGAGATCATCGAGGGAATCCGTTGGGTTTGGCACAACTCTGCGGTTCGCACGTTGGCACTGGCGATCTTCTTCTTCAACGTCACCTTCGGTGGAGCGATTTCGGTGCTGGTGGTCCTGGCCACCGAGCGGCTTGAGCTCACCGGGTTCGGCTTCGGGATGATGACGGCGATGATCGCACTCGGAGGAGTGTTGGGAACCGTGCTGTACCGGCGGACCGAGGCCCGGTTCGGAATGGTCAGGATCATGCGGGCAGGGTTGATGATGGAGGCGACCACTCATCTGGTGCTGGCTGTTTCGACCTCGGCGGCGGTGGTGTTTGCGACGCTGATTCTGTTCGGGGTTCACGAATCGATGTGGGGGACCACCTCGTCCAGCATTCGTCAGGCCGTGGTGCCAAACGAATTTCAGGGTCGGGTCAGCAGCGTCTACATCATGGGTCTCCAAACCGGTTTGGTTGTCGGGGCCGGACTCGGCGCGCTGATCGCAGAGCTCTTTGGAATCACCGGGCCCTATTGGTTCGGTTTCATCGGTACCAGCATCGTGCTGGCGCTGATTTGGCGGCAACTCGACAGCATCGCCCACGCCGCCATCGCCGAAACGGTTCCAACCTGAACCATGAACCGGCAAGACATCGATAACCAGCCGGTGGGAATCTCTTTCCTGATCGCTCTTGTGGGAGCACTACGCATGCAACGATGTGTGGTGCCCGTTCACGCGGTGACAACAGATGCGGTCACGTAGGATCAGCCCATGAGCAAACCCTTCTCGCTTCCCGAGGCAATGGCTGCGTACCTGGATGCCCGTACGACCCCGCCCGATGCCGCCCAGCAGGCCCTCCGGGACGAGACAGCCCGGCTGGAGAACTGGGGGATGCGGTTCAATCACGAATCCGCCACAATGCTCCAGTTGATTGTCTCGGCGATCCGGCCCATGTTCGTCGTTGAGGTGGGCACGTTCACCGGATACTCATCACTCACCGTCGGTCGGGTCCTTCCTCCGGACGCCAAGATGTTGTGTTGTGACGTCAGCGACGAGTGGACGTCGATCGCCCGGCGGTACTGGGCCGAGGCGGGGATCGATGACCGGATCGAATTGAGGATCGGACCGGCGATCGACACGTTACGAGCGCTTCCCGCCGACCGGTCGGTGGACTTCGCCATCATCGACGCCGACAAGGGCGGCTACGTGAGCTACTACGAAGAACTGGTGCCCCGACTGAGCCCCCACGGTCTGATCGCGGTTGATAACACGATGTGGGGTGGTGCAGTGATCGATGAGACCGACCAGGCGGGCGACACGGTTGCTCTCCGGGCGTTCAATGATCACGTCGCCGCAGATTCCCGCACGATCAACGTCACCGTCCCCATCGGCGACGGCATCACCCTCATCGGACCCGTCTGACCATGGAGACCGTGAGCGAGATCGCCATCAACCGTCCGGCTGTGGAAGTCTTCGATGTGGTGGCCGATATGGGCCGCAATACCGAGTGGCAGAAGGGGATGAAGTCCTGTGTCTGGACCTCGGACGGACCGATCGGGGTGGGTTCCACCTATGACCAGGTGGCCGGCTTTGCCGGTAGACCGATCGTCACCAGTTTCGAGGTCAGCGAGTTCGAACCTGGGCGCCGGATCCGTATCGTGTCGACCAAGAGCACGTTTCCGCTCGACATCACAAGAGAGGTCGAGCCCATCGATGACCGTTCGTGCCGTGTCATAGCCACCGTGACGGGTGAGCCCAGCGGGCTGCTGAAGTTGCTCGACCCCATCACCAAACATCTGGTGGCTCGATCGGTCCGAAACGACTACCGACGCCTGAAAAAGATGCTCGACGTCGCCGACTGAGACCCGAAGCACAGCTCCTTCGACCGGAGCTTCGGGACAGGGGTATCTCAGGAGACCGGTTGAAGGACCTCGTCGGGGATGTCAGCGAGCTCACCGAGATCGTGCAGTGCGTTGCGTTGGGCCTCAGCCACCAGCGAGTGGACCTCGAACAGGCGGGCGATCACAACACAGCCAGCAACCGAGATCGGGTACGTGTGGTACTCCTCGAATCGGGCGGGGAGATGGTAGGCGGCGGTGAACTGCTCCCCGGGGTCGTCGCTTTGAAGATTGCGGAGGTGATCGATGAGACCATCCGGTGGCCAGCCAGGAGTGGGCATGAAGTCTTGTGACAGCGGCCTGAGTTCGAAGCTGTCCGCGTACTTCTCTTCGAACTCGTGATCGCCGACCTCGAAGTTCTTCACGATGGAGTCGACGGCAGACTGCTCGACGGCGGAGAGGGGTGTTCCTTCGAGTCCATGAACCAGTTCGTCCATGATGGGACGGACGATCCGGTGTTTGCCGTCGAGTGCGGCCAGAAACGACAGAAGCTTCTCACGGATGATCTCGTGGGGCTCGAGCAGCACTGCCACGACCGCCGAACCGGCGATCGCATCGGCAACCGATCCCAGAACCTCGCTGATGTAGTCCTCGAGATGTGACGCCGCCCGATATCGGAGGTCATCGTCGGGGCTGTGAATGTACCGAAAATGTTCACTAACGGTTTCGAATGGGTCGTTCGGTGAGGGGCCGCTGTAGCTGGATGTCATGCGTTGCCTTCTCGTATCTTTCGGGCTTGATGGGTTCACCAGGTCGGATCGTCGCGGTTAAGCCTGGGCATCCATTGCCCTGGTATCGAGAATACCGCACAGAGCTGATCACTCCTGGCGTAGGCCCTCGATGAGCTGGCTGACCTCGGTGATGGCCACCCGCACCGCCTGAGCTCCCCGCTCGCTCAGGCCTTCGCCGACCGACAAGTCGAATGCGGGGACGGTCACCAGGTAGGAAGGTGGCCGAACCAGTTCCAGGCTCTCCATCAGGCCCAGCAGATCTGCCGGTGTGCTGATGTGAGATCGGACCGGTCCGGCCGCCGGGACGATCAGCTCGGTTGTCACCTGGGCGTTCGTACCCCTGACCGCAGCGTCGACGAAGACCACGTGGCTCGCAGCCCCGAGATCCGCGATCAGTTCGGGGACCAGCTGGGGGATCGATCGCACGGTCACCCCGTTCAAAACCCCGTCGAGGCGCTGTTTTTCGATCGCATCGGCAACACACCGGCCGGCCCCATCGTCGTGACGGAGGTCGTTGCCGTAGCCGATGACCAGGATGTCACCATTGGCGTTTTCAGCGATGGCGTTCGGCAACGACACGTCCATCGTGATCGATCGTGGTGACGACCATCGGCATCTGACCGATCGCATGGGTCGAGCAACTGAGACACGGATCGTAGGCCCTGATCCCTGCCTCGATTCGGTTGAGCGCACCTTCAGGGATCTCCTTGCCGTCGATGAACTCTTGGGCGATCTGGAGGACGGTGGCGTTCATCCCCAGGTTGTTCTGGCCGGTGGCGATGATCAGGTTCACGTCTTCCACCACGCCGTGCTCATCGACCTGGTACTCGTGGAACAGCGTTCCCCTGGGGGCCTCCGACACGCCAACCGCGGACCGGCGGTTGATCTCCGCATGAGACCGGACGAATGGTTCGGCGATCACCGGGTCATCGAGCAGTGCCGCCATTCGTTCCAGGCATGCGACGATCTCGATCAGCCTGGCCTCGTGATAGTGGAACGACGACAGTGCCACCTCACCATTCCGGGTTCGGAACTCCGCCAGTGCCGCGTCGGCGAGCGGCGTCCCCATCTTCTCGGCCAGGTTCAGCCGGGCGAGAGGACCGACCCGATAGATCCCGTCGGTCACCGGCTGATCATCAGCGACCGCCGGCTTGTAATACGGAGACTTCAAGTACGAGTCCCGGTTGGTGCTCTCACCCACATAGGTCCGGTAGTCGGCGGGGTCGAGATGGTTGGCTACCACCGAACCTTCGGAGTCGATGACCTTGATGTGTCCCACGTGGTGTTCCCATGTGCCGTCGGCATTGGCCATCCCCAAGAACAGCGAAGGGAATGTGCCGAAGGAGCTGATCTCCCGGGCGTAACCATCCATCAGTGACCGATAGTGGGCCAGGGTCGAGGTGGCAGTCTCCATCGCTTCGGGTAGTCGCTCTTTGATCGACGCCCTGGTGTCTGCCGACATCGGCTCGGCCACCCCTCCTGGCACGATGCCCGGCGAGTGGACCTTGCGGCCTGCGATGGCCTCGATCACCGACTGTCCGAACGACCGCAGTCGGATGCCTCGTCGAGCCAGTTCGGGTTGCGACGCCAT
>JBLYYW010000043.1:0-2989 GCA_048550155.1 Acidimicrobiales bacterium
CCGGCGGTGCGAACGTCGGTAATGGACCATGTCCTCTGTCCTCGCGACAGGGTTGGATCTAGGTTCGCGCATACACGAGCAGGAGGAAATCCATGACGACAGAATCGATTGATGCGGCCACGAACTCACTGAGCGAGAACCTCGCCGGTGTACGTGATTTGGTCTCGGTGCAACGGGTGTTCGGCGAGCCCTACGAGATCGACGGGGTCACGATCATCCCGGTCGCCAAGGTCGGAGGTGGCGCCGGCGGCGGCGGGGGCGACGATGAAGAAGGCGGCGGCGGCTTCGGCAGCGGCTTCGGCGTGGGAGCTACCCCGGTCGGCGTGTACGAGGTGCGCAACGGCCAGGTCGACTGGAAACCGGCGGTAGACGTCAATCGGATCGCACGGGGTGGCCAAGTGTTGGCCGGGATCTTGGCGGTATGCGTCACCCTTGTGGTCCTGAGGCGAAACCGATGACCGCAACCATGGAACCGGGCGGGATGCCAGCGGCCTATCCGGCTTCGCTTCAGCTGGCTGCCTCTGACGAGATCGCCAACTGGCGACCGCTGGTGCAGTGGATTCTGGCCGTGCCTCATCTTGTGATTGCGGGTGCACTCGAGTACGTCACCGGCGCGCTGGCAATCGTCTCATGGTTCATCATCCTCTTCACGGGCCGGTTGCCCGAGAGTTTGGCCAACTTCCAGATCATGATTGTTCGATACACGACGAGGACCCAGTTCTACAGCGGCTTCTTGTACGAGGAGTACCCGCCGTTCGACTTCACACTCTCAGCTCGCGACCCCGGCGGTAGCCCGGTTGAGGTCAACATCACTCCCGAACTGGAGAATCGAAACCGACTGACCGTCGGGCTCCGTTTCCTCTGGCTGATCCCGGCCATGCTCTACGCCTTTGTGATCTGGATCGTCGCCGCCTTCAGTTGGTTCTTCGCCTTTTTCGCCATCCTGTTCACGGGGCGGTGGCCAGGCGGTCTTCGTCGCTGGGTGATGAAGTTCAACAGGGTGAACATCCGACTCCAGGCGTACACGCTGCTGCTCACCGACGAGTATCCACCGTTCTCCACCGACTGAGTTGGTGCTCGAATTCGGAGGCTTCGGTCCGGACGAGTTCGGTGGGTAACCTCCTTTCTGTGCCCGTGGTCGTTGGTCTGAGCGATGCGAGACCGTCATCATGAGCGCGGTCGGCCCAACGGACCTCCGGAGCCCGGCGGGTCTTGCACAACCGGTGTCTCTGAGATCGGTCGCACTCCCGACTGAACACGGTGGTTGGAGTCTCACCGCCGAGCCTGCCGTTCTGGGGTTACTTGTCGCGTGGTCCTGGCCCGGCCTCGCTCTGGCGGTGGCCGCCATGCTGGCCTTTGTAGCTCGAACCCCGCTGAAGCTTGTTCTGGTCGACCGCTGGCGAGGCCGGTGGCTCGCTCGATCCCGACTCGGGGCCAAGGTGGCAGCTGTTGAGCTTGCGATCCTGGCCGTACTGGTCACGTACGCAGCAATGGCCGCCGACGCAGGCTTCTGGCTTCCGTTGGCGCTCGCAGCGCCGATGGTCGCCGTCGAGTTGTGGTTCGACATGCGCAGCCGAAGCCGTCGTCTGATTCCCGAGCTGGCCGGGTCCATCGGAATCGGTTCGATCGCAACGGCCGTCGCTCTTGCCGGTGGGGCGCCCAACAAGGTGGCGTGGGGACTGTGGGTGGTGATCGCCGCCCGATCGATCGCAGCCATTCCATATGTGCGGACCCAGATACTCCGTGGGAAGTCCCGCCCACCTGAACTCTGGCACAGCGACGTCGCCCAGGTCCTGGCTGTCGCCGCCGCAGGTGTGGGTTGGTTGATCGATGTTGTCCCCGCCCCGGCAGCACTCGTCATCGGCGCCGTCGCGGCCATGAATATCGTCGCAGTGAGGACCAAGCCCCCTCGTGTGGTTGTCATCGGCGTCCAGCAAATGGTCGTGGGCGTCCTGGTTGTCGCCGTCACCGCGATCGCCATACTCACCGCCTAGGAGACCTCATCATGTCCGCTCCCGATGAACTCCCCGACGGCCTGGTGTTGGCCCGTACGACACCGGTGTTTGACCGCAGCAACGTTCCCGCCGGTCTCCTGCGGGCTCACCAGGTTGCCGAGGGTGTGTGGGGGAGGTTGGTGGTGCACGAAGGGACCGTCACGTTTGTTTTCGAGGATGATCCGGACCACCCACGGCATGGAGACCGCGGCGATCGAATCGTCATTCCGCCCGGTCGCCCCCATCACGTCGAATTGGATGACTCCGCTGCATTCGCTGTGGAGTTTCACCGTCCGCCCAGCGATTCCCACACCACCTGACCGGCGCTTCGGGCAAACGGTTCTTGAACCGCGGCAGGGACTTTGGACCCTAACTCGTTAAGGCCTTAACGATCTAGGTTTTCGTGAACACCACAACGATCCCAAGGAGCCCAACATGGCACAACGCACCAACCTCGCCGCCACGATGGACATGCCCCCCGAAACACCCCAACCCAACGTCTTCCCACTCAGCTGGCGTCAGGGGACCGAGAAGATGGAGGAGATCTGGACGGCCGCGCAACGGGAAGTGTGGGATCCCGCCCATCTGCCATGGGACACCTTCGATGTGGACTCCTACTCCTGGGAGGAGCGAGAGGCGATCGCGTACTGGTGGACGCTGCTCTCGGTGTTCGACGCGTCGGCCCCGCCGGTGTTCGCCGAAGCATTGATCAAGACCTACGAGGTGCACGAAGAGGATGCGGTACGCCGTTGTTTCTTCTCGGTCACCAGAGACGAGCAGAATCACGAGCAGATGTGCGGCATGGCCATCCGCCAGTTGCTCGGCCACCCCGAACCTCTGAAGTACGAGCCCAAGACCGAGTTGGGGGAGTTGGCCCAGCGAAACGCCAAATGGCTCTATTTCAACGGTGGCCGATACTGGGACGGCTACAAGCAGGCCGTTCCGAAGTACCCGCTGGCAGTCCTCTTCTCCTCGTTCCTCATGGGCGAGATCGC
>JBLYYW010000044.1:0-5590 GCA_048550155.1 Acidimicrobiales bacterium
TACAACCCCGGAACGGCCCGGTTCTATGAGGATCTCGGCCTCTTCACCGCCCATCCCGGCGTCGGTGACGACGTCACTGCACTCTTCAACTTCCTCACCGGCTATGGACGCGGTGTTGACTACGAGCATCTCCTTGTTGCTCCCACAACGGTTCGACCTGGAATCTCCGAACTCATCGACACCGAGACCGCTCTGGGTTCTGAGGGCCGTATCACGATGAAGATGAACAGCCTGGTCGATGCTGCGCTGATCGACCGGCTGTACAGAGCCAGCCAGGCCGGTGTTCAGATCGACCTGATCGTCCGTGGAATCTGTTGTCTCCGTCCCGGCGTGCCTGGACTCTCGGACAACATTCGGGTGAAGTCGATCGTCGGTCGCTACCTCGAACACTCCCGCATCTTCCATTTCGCCAACGGCAAGGGTCTTGGCCGTCCAGCCGTGCTCATCGGTTCGGCCGACCTGATGCCTCGAAATCTCGATCGACGCGTGGAGGCGTTGGTCGACATCACCGACACGGTCGTTCGAGAGCGGATCGAGCACATCCTCGATGAGAATCTTGCCGACGAGCACCTGTCATGGAATCTCCACGCCGACGGGGTCTACACCCGGGCGCTGCCGGTCACGAGCACGGGTCGCAACATCCACGAGCTTCTCGAGGCCGAGGCCATCGAGAGCGTCGCAGTGGAGACACAGCTCATGCGACCGCCGTTCGGTATCTGATGGACGGCGAGGAGTCCAAGGACGTCGACACCGTGTATGCCTCCGGCTGTGTGGTCTGGCGCCGTCGTGAAGCCGGCGACATCGAGGTGGCGGTGATCCATCGAGACCGCTATGACGACTGGTCCCATCCCAAAGGCAAGCGTGATCGCGGTGAGGATGATCTTTCGTGTGCGGTCCGTGAGGTCGAAGAAGAAACCGGCTTCCGCGGCACGATTCACTGTGAACTTCCTTCGGCTCACTACCAAGACCGCAAGGGCCGCCCGAAGGTGGTGCGCTACTGGTCGATGGAGTACTCGGCCGGAGATTTCGTTGCCAACGACGAGGTCGACGAAGTTCGATGGTTGTCCCCTGATCACGCAAAACCCCTGCTCGGATACCCACATGACGTTCTCTTGCTCGGATCCGTGCAGGGGTTGACGAATCACCCTTGACCGATCGGCTAGGTTCCTCTGTGTGATCGCCCGTCACAGTGTGTTGAGATTTCGGAGTATGTTCAGATTCGGCGGATTCGTCCTTGCGCTGAGTTTGATCGCTGCTGCCTGCAGCGGAACCTCTGGCGGGCAGGAGAACACCTCACCTCCCGAAGACGACAGCACCGAACCCACTGTGCTGGGCACCACCACCGAACCCGAAGAGGTGACAACCACCGAGGTCCCTCCCGAGCTTTCGGGCACGGTCCGGGTCACGGGATCGAGCACGGTTGAGGGAATAACCCGGGCGGTCGCCGATGGGTACCGTCAGCGTCAACCCGACGTGACGATCGAGACTCAGGCCGAGGGCTCCGATTCGGGTATCGCAGACCTCTGTACCGATCCTGAGGTCGCCGTCGTGGGTTCGTCGCGGCCCATGAACGGCTCCGAATCGGCCATTTGTCTGTCCAATGGTGTGCTTCCCATCGAGCTTCGATTGGCGCGAGACGGCATCGCAGTGATTGCCAACAATGCCTCGGATCTCCAGTGCCTCACCTACACCGACCTCTATGCGCTTACCGGTCCCGAATCGACCGGGCTCACCACCAGGGAAGCGATTGGCCAGTTCGCAGCCGAGCTGGGGTCTACGACGGCGTGGGGAACCGGTGAGGTCCATCTCATTGCTCCGGGGCCGAACTCGGGGACGCACCAACTCTTTGTCGACTTCGCGGTGGAGCCGATCGCTGACCGGCGAGGGGTCGGCACGTTCATGCGGGTCGACCACCGCAGTCTCGACAGCAATGCTCAATTGGTCGAGGCGGTTGCTGCAGATCCAGCCGGAATCGGCCTGGTCGGTTCCTCATATGCGGTTCAACAGTCCAACGTCGTCAAAATGGTCGGTGTATCGGATGGCTCAGGCTGTGTGTTGGCAAACGACGCTGCGGTGGTTCAGGGCATCTATCCAATGGCGCGGGACCTGTACCTGTACGCCGACGGCGCGACCGAGGATCCTCTTGTCGAGGACTTCCTCTTCTACTACCTGAATCTCGGCCTCTCAGATGCGGTGGCCGAGGCCCAGTATGTGGAGCTGTCTGCCGCGGAACAGGCCGAATCAGCGGCTCACTGGGCCAACCGATAAGCCGCGA
Source organism: Acidimicrobiales bacterium (assembly GCA_048550155.1). Taxonomy (GTDB): domain Bacteria; phylum Actinomycetota; class Acidimicrobiia; order Acidimicrobiales; family SZUA-35; genus JABDIY01. The sequence continues at coordinate 2,276 of JBLYYW010000044.1, forward strand.
ACCAACTGTTTACCTGCGGTTCACCGAAGGCTGACCTCGAGGTCACCTTCGGTTTCTAGTGTTCCTTCGAGTACCCCATCTCCCGGAGGAACCCGATGAACCCGCGATACCTATTCTCGATGCTGTTTGCACTGGCGCTCGTGGCCGGGGCCTGCGGCAGCGACGGAGACGACACCTCCTCCGGCGACGGCAGCGGTGGCGGAGCCTCGGGCGACATCTTTGTTTCCGGCTCCTCCACTGTCGAGCCGATCTCGATTCGTGTGGCCGAGGAGTTCGCAAAGGCCAACAGCGACGTCAACATCGCCGTCGAAGGTCCCGGAACCGGCGACGGGTTCAAGAAGTTCTGCACCGGTGAAACCGATGTCTCCGATGCGTCACGCCAGATCAAGGACTCCGAAGCAGAAGACTGTGCCACCAACGGGGTCAACTGGGTGGAGCTGAAAGTCGGAATCGACGGCATCGCTGCAATGAGCGGCCCCGGCAACCCGATCGACTGCCTCAGCTTCGCCGACATGTACAGCATCACCAGCCCCGAAGCCACCGGTTTCACCAACTGGAGCGATGCCAATGAGCTGAACCTCGAGGTCGGAGGAGCCGGCGACCTACCCGATGCCCCGCTCACGATCACGGCACCCGGTGAGGAGTCGGGAACCTTCGCCAGCTTCATCGAGATCGTCCTGGAGGATCTTCTCGAAGAACGCGGGCAAGACATCACCACTCGCCCCGACTACCAGAGCTCAGCCGACGACAATGTGATCATCAACAACATCTCCTCCGATGACACCAGCTTCGGCTGGGTCGGCTTCGCATTTGCGGAGGAGGCCGGGGACAGCGTCAAGGTCTTCTCCGTCAGCGAAGAACCGGGAGGCGAGTGCATCTCACCCACTCCTGAGACCATCGCCGACAACACCTACCCCATCAGCCGCGACCTGTACATCTATGTGAACACCGGCAAGGCGGCCGAAAACGAAGCCCTGGTGGACTTCGTGGACTTCTACATGGACTACGGGCTGAAGACCGCAACCCCCGATGCCAAGTACGTGCCGCTCGATGATGCTGCGATGGCGGAGACGGTCGCCGCCTGGAACAACCGCTAGGAGACCTTGGCCCGGACCCCTGGGGTCGGAACGGCACCACGATCATGACAGCACTCGATTGGGACATCACCGAACTTCAGGGTTCGAGGCGACGCAAGGGTCGTGAAGGCCGTGTGAAGGCGGTGGTCTTCTCGGCCGCTCTCACATCGATCCTGATCAGCGTGCTGATCATCGGATCGCTCCTGTTCGAAGCGATCGGCTTCATCGCCAATGTCGAACTCTCTCAGCTCTGGGATCTCGGTTGGTTCCCTCGTCGCGACATCTTCGATCTCAAGACGCTGATCGTGGCGACCCTGTGGGTCACGTTGATCGCCATGCTGGTTGCGGCACCCCTGGGCTTGGCAGCAGCGGTCTATCTCTCCGAGTACGCCACCCCGACGGTCCGAAAGGTTCTGAAGCCGGTACTCGAGATCCTGGCCGGAATCCCGTCGGTGGTGCTCGGGTTCTTCGCTCTGCGGTTCATCAACCCGAACCTGGTCAGATCGTGGCTCGAGAATGCCAACAGTTCCGGGAACATGATCGCAGCCGGAATCGGCGTGGGCATCCTCACGATTCCGCTGATCGCATCGGTCTCTGAGGACTCGCTCAGCGCCGTTCCCAATTCGCTGCGCGAGGCGTCCGCCGGTGTCGGAGCCCGCAAGTTCACCACAACGCTGAGCATCGTGGTCCCAGCTGCGATTTCGGGGTTGGTCGCGGCGTTCATCCTTGCGACCTCACGAGCGATCGGAGAGACAATGGTCGTCTTCATCGCCGGCGGAGCTGCCGACACCGCACTCTTTTCAGCCAACCCTCAAGACCAGGGCCTGACGATGACAGCTGCGATGGCATCCGTCGCGGCCGGAACCGACGAGGTCGCTGGATCGGGTAACGCATTTGCCAGCCTCTTCTTCGTCGGCACCATTCTCTTCACGATCACGATGACACTGAACCTCTTGGCTGACCGCATCGTTCGCCGCTACCGGTTGGAGTACTGATCATGGCCTTGGCACAAGCTTCCGCAAGAGATTCAGCCGTTGACATCACTGCTCTCCGCAAACGTCGCGATGTCAAGGGCACTGCGTTCCAGGCGGTGATGCTTTTCTCACTGTTCATTTCGTTGGGTGTGCTCGTTGTTTTGTTGTTCATCGTCGTTCGCGACGCGTGGCCGGTTCTCAGCACCCGCCTCGGTGATTTCCTCACCGGAACCCTCGGCTCGCAGCCCGAGACAGCGGGAATCAGTCAGGGCCTCAAAGGGACGTTCTACCTGTGCCTGATCGTCGCCGTCGTCGCCTTCCCGCTTGGCATCGCGGCCGCTGTCTACCTGGAAGAATACGCCCCCCGAAATCGGCTCTCCAATTTCATCGAACTCAACATCCGTAACCTTGCCGGTGTTCCCAGCGTGGTCTACGGCATCCTCGGTCTGACGATCTTCGTGCAGGGTTGGGGCATCTCCAAGATCACCGGAGGGCGCTCACCGTTGGCCGGGGGACTCACGCTCGCCGCCCTTGTGCTTCCGGTCGTCATCATCACCGCCCAGGAGGCGATTCGGGCCGTTCCCAGTGCTCTTCGTGAGGCCGGATTCGGTGTCGGAGCAACCAAGTGGGAGGTGATCAAGGACCACGTTCTTCCCTACGCCGCTCCCGGAATCCTGACCGGAACGCTGCTTTCGATCGCTCGTGCGGCCGGCGAGGCCGCCCCGCTCCTGTTGGTCGGCACGATCACCGGTTTCATCTCCAATTCGCCCGGCTGGTTGGAGGTGTCCCAGGTCCGTGACAAGTTCGCGGCGATGCCCATCATCATCACCACCTGGACCAAGCAGCCCGAGGAAGGGTTCAAGGTGGACAACGCTGCTGCGGCCATCGTTATCCTGATCCTGTTCGTCATCGTGCTGAATACCGCGGCAATCGTTCTGAGGAATCGGTTCGAGGCGAAGCGAGCAGGCTAGGAACCGAAGTGGGGACCACAGTGGCTATCGAAGAGAATCATGAACCTAGAACCGAGGTACCGAAAATGAAATCCTTAGACGTGGACCCTCCGACGGCTGTTGGCGCTACCGATGTCGACGTCGAGAACCCAACGGTCCTGTCGATGCGAGATCTTTCGGTCTACTACGGCTCGTTCCGGGCGGTGCGAGACGTGAACCTCGACGTTCGTGACAACGAAATCACCGCCATGATCGGACCATCGGGCTGTGGCAAGTCGACCGTCCTGCGCTCGATCAACCGAATGAACGACCTGA
>JBLYYW010000045.1:0-5315 GCA_048550155.1 Acidimicrobiales bacterium
GGTCCGAGAAGGCCCATCGCCCTCACCGGATCGAACGTCGGCGGGCCGATCATCGGCCGTACGTGCTCGCACCGGAGCCGCAGGGGTCCGGCGGCGGTTGGGAGCGGTCCGGCCCGAGCCCACGGGCGGCGGCACCGGCACGTCCCGGAGATTCACACCATCCTGCCGTCGTGCGGGCTTCAGTTCGGGAATTGGCGGGGTCATGGCTGTTCTCCCTGTGCTGGTGGAGCACTGGTGCTAGGGGCGGTTTCGCCAGTTGTGGTGTCGGGTGGGATCGTCAGGACGGTGACCGGTGGCGCGATCAGCGCCGGGGTGGGGATGTTGCTGGAGAAGCACGGGCCGCCGCAGTCGGCTCCTACAGGCTTTGCGTACGACCGGGGATTGGCGACGGTTTCACTTCTGGTCGCGACTACTTGATCGCGAGAGACAGCGCGCTGGGGTAGCTCAGCCGGCTCCGGGAACTCCTCCGGTTCGATGCCGGCGAGGGCCGCGGTCATGATCTCCGAGAACGCTCTGGCCGGGTGGCTACCGCCGGTGACGTTGCCAACACCGTTGATATTGCGAAGGCTTGCCAGCTTGTCAGCATGACCCATCCAGACCGCCGTCGTGACATGCGGGTCGTACCCGACGAACCAGGCGGCCCGGTACGCCTGGGCCGTACCGGTCTTTCCGGCGATGGTGTACCCCTCAACCTCTGCAGACTTGCCGGTGCCCTCGGCAACCACACCGGTGAGCACGTCGGTCACGTGATCGGCTACCGCTTCCTTGAGCACGCGTTCGCCCAGGCCGTTCGTGTTGTCCAACAACACGTTTCCCTCGTCATCGAGAACGCGGAGTATCCCGGTCGGGGGCACTCGCACACCTCTGTTGGCAAAGGTGCCATAGGCCGAGGCCATCTCGAGAGGGGAACTCTCGGCCGCGCCGAGCGCAAGGCTTGCCCCGTAGTCTCTATCGGAATCCAGCCGATCCAGTCCCAGCTCTTTCGCCAGCGTGACCGTGTCGGGGATAGAGACGTCGAGGACCAGCTGAGCGAAGACTGTGTTGACCGATTTCCAGGTGGCCTCTCGAAGATCGATGCGGCCGCGGTCCTTGTAGTCGTAGTTCTCGATCGTGCACTGCTCCCCCACGCAGCCGGGCACCACATAGGACCCGGGCGCCCGGTACATCGTGTCGGGACCCAATCCGCGGCTGAACGCTTCGGCCAACACGATCGGCTTGAACGAGGATCCGGGCTGGAAACCGGTGCTGCCTCCGATCGCGAGGTTGACCTGGCTGACGTCGTAGTCTCGACCGCCCACCATCGCCAACACGTGACCGTTGGTGTGGTCCACGGTCACCGATGCCATCTCCACTGGGAACTGGCTGGAGCCCAATCGCTCAGCCACCGCACTCTCGGACCTGGCTTGAAGGTTCGGATCGATGGTGGTTTCCACCGTCAGACCGCCCCTATAGACCAGGTCATCACCAAAGCGGTTCAGCAGATCGGCTTCCACCCAGTCGACGAAGAACGGATGGTCGGTAGCGCCCTTGCGACCGACCGGAACAATGACTGTTACCGGTCCCGAAGGCGGATCGCCGTTCTCCACCAACCACAGCGTCCTGGCCGCTTCCCGTTCGAAGTCTTCTTCGTCGATATAGCCCTGGTCCAGCATGGCCTGGAGGACGATCCGGCGACGTTCGTCGGCGGCGTCAACGTTCTCGCGGGGGCTCAGCCTCGACGGCGCCTTCACGATGCCGGCCAAGGTTGCAGCTTCGGAGATGTCGATCTCGTTGATCGGCTTCCCGAAATACACCTCAGCGGCCGCCCCGATCCCGTATGCACCGGCACCGAAATAGGACGTCTCCAGGTACCGGAACAGGATTGTCTCCTTCGACATGACCTGCTCGAGTTCTGCGGCCAGGAGGGCTTCCCGAGCCTTTCGTTCGAACGTCTGGTCCTTGTTGAGGTAGACGTTCTTCACGTACTGCTGCGTGATGGTCGACCCGCCTTGAGCGATGCCACCAGCTTCGAGGTTGACGCGGGCGGCCCGAGCAACACCCTCCAGATCAACGCCATCGTGCTCCCAGAACCTCTTGTCCTCGATTGCGACTATGGCGTTCTTCATCACTCGGGGAACATCGGCTTGTTTGATCTCGACGGTTTGCTCGAAGCCTCGTAGTAGACCGATCTCGCTGCCCTCGGAATCGAGGATGACCGACGGTTTTGCGATCAGATCGGGCCGCTCGTCCGGCAGGTCACCGGGAAGGGGGGCCTTGAGCAGTGTCAGCGCAGCGACGCCCATGATGACCGGAGGGAGAACAAAGATGCTGATACCGACGGCGGTGCCTGCGTGGAGTAGTCCCAGGGCGAAGCCTGTTCCTCGACGTTCGGCGAATCGATCTGGACTAGCCATCGTCTCCACCCCCTTCACCGGCACCGGACTGCGCCGATTCGGGCGGGATACAGGACGGAAGTGTCTGCACGGCACGCTGATCTTGGACCGCAAGGGTCACCGCTGCTGTGCCGGCCAACTCACACCGAATCAGGAATCGGGCCGCCCCTCCGTTGTCGGTCGTGGTCGAACTAGCTGAAAGAAGGCTGACCACCGGAGAGAACCCGGCTTGAACACCGATCCCAGGCACGGGACTCAGCACCGACCGACCGTTTGCATCGACCTCTTGACGCCCTGCGGTCACCGCGATTACGACGTTGGATCCGATCTCGGGCGCTTCCGGGCCCACGATATCGAGGACCAGATCCTGAGGTGGCGTCGTCACACTGAGCGAAAGCGATCTGCTCTTTCCGTCGGCGAGGAACACGACCGAGGATCCATTCGACGCCCGCAGCGACGGTACGAGCGCCCTCACTCGGTACCGACCACCGTTGATCGAACCTGAGTCCCATGAGCCATTTCGTTGGATCGGAACCGAGATCTCCGACGATCCACCGTCGGTGATCCGGGTGAGCCGAACCTCACCGCCGACGTCATCGGACCCCAACCCGGTGACGGTGCCCGACAACGAGGAGCTGCCACCTCGAATCGTTGGGTTCTCCACCGCCGGCTCGACGAAGGCCAGACGTTCCAGAGGCACCGCTTCGAGGTCAGGAGCAGTGGCCAGGGCGAACGACGAACCCTCTTCGGGCGGGATGGTGGCGGCAGACAACGTGAGGGGAGAGATCTGGAGGGCCTCGACGCGCTGCTCGCCGCTGTAGGCACTCGTCACTTCGTGACGCGTCTGCCACATCCAGCCGAGGACGAACAGCATCAAGGCGGCCGCGACGAACTTCATCGCTATGAACCAGTCCCAATACACATGATCCTTTCGGCCCATATGCCCGGTGAATGAGCAACACCGGGCTCATGGCCCGGCGTTGTTCAGAAATCGTGTGTCGCCGAGACGGCGGCGGCCGGTCGAATCGACCGGCTAGAGATCTACTCGACCTCGATGAAAATGCACTCTCCGGGGCATTCCTCGGCCGACTCGATGACACGATCGAGGCCACCGTCGGGAATGCGGGCCATACCCTCAACACCGGCAGGGTTGGTCTCTCCGTCGAAGAGCTTTTCTTCACCGAAGTTCGAGGTGTCTTCCTTCACGTAGTACAGACCATCATCCTTGCCGAAGAAGACGTCCGGGGCGATTTCCGCACACAGGCCATCGCCGGTACAAAGATCCTGATCAATCCATACTTTGACCATTTATGGTCACCTCATTTCCTTGCCGGGCGGGTACCCGTTCTTGCTGTTCATAGTGTATCGGCCAAAACCGTCGACTCTGGAACCCGGCGGCCGACGGCCCATACTTATGGGGTGCAACTGGAGATGAACGACACCGAGGCCATGATGTGGGGGCTCGAGTCCAATCCGAACCTTGCCTCAACAATGGGTTCGCTGATGATTCTGGAGAAGAGCCCCGATCGAGAATGGGCTACCGCCTCGATCGCCAAGGCGGTCGCCCACGTGGAGCGCCTCCGGGTGCGGGTCGCAGAACCAACACTGGGGATTCGGACCCCGCAGTGGACGCTCGATACCCAGTTCGATCTCGACCATCACCTGCGGTTCCTTCGTTTGCCGGCACGGGCATCGATGGACGAACTCAATCGAGCAGCAGGACAGTGGATCAACGACCCTTTCGACCGCAGTCGCCCCCTGTGGGAGATGCTCGTGCTCACCGGGCTGCCGGGTGGCAAGGCCGCGTTGGTCAGCAAACTGCACCACTCGATCGCAGACGGTGCCGGTGCCTTGGAGATGGCAGGCGAGATTTACAGCTTTGGCGAAATCGGTACTCAGCCGGCCATGATCGATCTCGGTCAGCTCTTCGACGAGCTCCAAGCCGAAGCCCGTGTACAAGCCATCAACGACAAGAAGGAAAAGCCCAACAGGACCGACGAAGAAGGCCCGGGCCTCTTGGACCGGATCGGAGGAGTGGCCTCGCTGATCGCCGACAGACGACGGGTCACCTCGGCTGGCAACGATGCGGTTCAGGCCGCCCGGGTCGTCGCCGGACAGTTTCCCGCCCTCGGCGGCCACTCCGGCTCACAGTTGTGGCAGGAACGGTCCCGCAACCGACGCTTCGAGTACCTGGAGATCCCGCTGGCCGGGCTCAAGACGGCGGCCAAGCAGCGGGGGGTCCGACTGAACGACATCTTCGTCGGGGCCTGTGCCGAAGGCGTTCTGAGATATCACGACGAATACGGAGTGGACCTGCCGGAGATCTCCTCCACGGTCGTGGTGAGTACCCGGCGCCCCGACGATGATCCCCACGCAAACGCGTTCACGCCTACCAGCATCCCGTTGCCCGGTCATGGCGTAGGCACCGACGAACGGCTCGCCTACATAAATACCGAAATCGAACTTCGACGAAACGCGCTGCGCGATCATCGCGATCTCATCGGCTCGGTCAGCGGACTCGCGGCAGCCCTGCCGTTCAATCTCGCTGCCGGCTTGGCGCTGGATCAGGCGAGCCGGGTCGACATCGCCACCAGCAACCTCCCCGGTCCCCCTGTCGACGCCTACTTCGCAGGTCAGCGAATCCTTCGGTGGATTCCGGTAGGGCCGGTTGCGGGAACTGCTGTCAATGTCTCACTGCTTTCCTATGCCGACGCGGTGTTCGTGGGTATGCACATCGACCCCGCTGCCATCGCACAGACCAAGCTCCTGAAGAATTGCATGCGGGCAGGCTTCGGTGATCTCGGTGTGCGTGCTCGGATCAGATGAAATCGCAACTCCACCACCGGTTCGGGACGCACACCGGCGAGTGATTGGCTAGGTTCAACTTCTGATGGGAGGAGCTGAGACAACGGCAGTTTTGGGGTTCCCGCTCGCCTACGCGCA
>JBLYYW010000046.1:0-8451 GCA_048550155.1 Acidimicrobiales bacterium
CTCCTCGACAACGACTCCGATGCGGACGACGACGAACTGTCGATCACCGCGGTGTCTGCCGCCAGCAACGGGGACGCGGTCCTCGGACTGGGCGGCGCGGTCACCTACAAGGCCACCTCCGACACTGCGACCAGTGACACCTTCACCTACACCCTGTCGGACGGAACCACCGATGTTGTGGCGACCGTCAACGTGATCATCGAACCCGTCGATGATCCCACAACCGCAGCTGACGATGTTGTGACGGTCGCTGAGGGTGGATCGGGAACCGTCGACGTCCTCGACAACGATGCCGACCCCGACGAGATCCTGGGAACCCCAGAGATCGGTGCCAGCCCTACCAACGGAACCGCCGAAGTCAACGGCGAAGGCGATGTTGACTACACCCACAACGGCAGCGAAACCACCAGCGACAGCTTCACCTACACGATCGACGGAACCGAAGCCACCGTGACTGTCACGGTTGAAGCGACTGATGACGCCCCCGTAGCGGTCGACGATGACATCACCGAACCGGTTGACGAGGGAACCTCTGTCACCGTCAACGTGGTCGAAAATGACACCGACGTCGACGACGGTCCGCTCACCGTCACCAGCGTCACCGAACCCACGTTCGGGACCACAGAAATCGTGGCGAATGAGATCGTCTACACCTCGACCGGAAGCGATCTGGGTGAGGTGACGTTCGACTACACGCTCAACGATGGGGGAGTAGTGGAGGGCGGCGAAGCCACTGACACCGTCGCAACCGTCACGCTCACCGTTGTGAATGCCATCGACGATCCTCCCAGTGTTGATGCCCCGGATCCGATCTCGGTCGACGAGGATGCCGACCCGACCACCATTGAGATCCTGAGCGACAGCGCCGTGGACGTAGACGGCGAGGCCCTCTCGTTGCTGAGCGTCACCGAACCCCCCAAGGGAACAGCAACGATCGATGGCGGCAACATCATCTACACCCCCGATCCTGATGCAAACGGACCTGACAGCTTCGATGTCGTCGTGACCGACGGCACCGCCCCCGATGGCAATGATGACCAGACTCTCACGGTCACCGTTGAGATCGCACCTGTCAACGACGCTCCGGTCAGCGGGCCCGATGGTCCCTTCCCCAACGTCGGTGAAGACAGCGTCGCCACATTCAACGTGCTCGCCAACGACAGTGATGTGGACGATCTCGAGCTCAGCATCGACGCCCTGACGCTGCTGGATGGCGAAGGTGAAGTGGCTGTCGTCGAAGGCGCAGTCCAGTACACCCCTGCACCAGACTTCTACGGCCCGTTCAGCTTCAGCTACGCCGCAAGCGATGGCGAACTCAGCTCTGAGCCGACAACCGTCAGCGGATTCGTGATCAACTTCGACGATCCGCTGGTCGCCACCGCTGACGAGGCCTCAGTTGAAGAGGACGACGTGGTCTACGTCGACGTGCTCGACAACGACATCGATGTCGACGACACCGGATTCTCGCTCATCTCGGTCACCCAGCCCGAGAACGGATTCGCCGCACTTGCAGGAGATCGCGTGCGAGTGGAGCCCGACCCCGACGCGACGGGCGTGCTCGAATTCGAGTACACGATCCAGGCCACCCATCCGGTGGACGGCGGGTTCTTCTTCTTCAGGGGACCGGGCATCAGCTGTGCTGATAGTGGCGGCATCTTCTTCGGTGACATCCCGGGCTGTGAGCTGATCACCGGAACCGTGACCGTCACGGTCGAGCCTCGCAACGACCGCCCCGACTCCTTCGGTGACGACGTCACAACCGACGAGGACACCGCCATCACGATTGATGTGCTGGAGAACGACACCGACGCCGATGGCGATGATCTCGCCATCCACAAGGTGAACGCTCCGCGCAACGGTACGACCGAGGTTCAGGACGGCCAGGTCGTGTACACCCCTGAGCAGGACTTCTTCGGTTCGGACTCGTTCGTGTACTTCGCAACCGACGGTGAACTTCTCTCGGTGGCAGTCGTGACCGTGGATGTTCAGCCGGTCAACGACGATCCGACCATCGAAGGCGAGGAACTCGAGACCGACGAGGACACCTCGGTGAGCACACTCGTTTCGATCGCCGATGTCGACTCCGACGATCTCACGCTCGAGGTTGACGACAGCGACGAGGGCATCGAGGTGACCGTTGTCGGCAGAACCGTCACGGTCACACCCGACGACAATGTCAACGGCTCCTTCAGCTTCACCCTCATCGTCAGCGACGATGCGGACGGAAGCGCCACAGCCGAATTCTCGGTCGACGTGGTGCCGGTCAACGACACACCCATCATTGAAGCCAGCGCAATTGCGCTCGACGAGGACGACGATCCCTACTCGGGCGAGGTTGAGGTCGATGATGTCGAAGACGACATTGAAGCCCTGGTTATCGAAGTGACCGAAGAGCCGACATTGGGTACCGTCGAATTCGCCGGCACCGACTTCGTGTTCACACCGAATCCGGATGCCAACGGAGAGGACGAATTCACCGTCACCGTCACCGACTCTGAGGGCGCATCGGCAGAGGTAACGATCGATGTCGTCATCAACGCCATCAACGATGACCCTGAGCTTGTGGAACAGCAGGTTGAGACAGACGAGGACACCCCGATCGAGTTTGAGGTCGAGATGTCAGACGTCGACGGTGACGACCTCACCGCCGAGATCGTCGAATGGTCAGAGATCGGTGAACTCGACATCGATGGCTCGACCGTGAGCTACACACCACCACCTGACTACAACGGTGAGGTTGCCTTCGAACTGATCGTCACCGACGGTGAGGGCGGCGAAGCCGTTGGCTTCTTCGAGATCGAGGTTGTGTCGGTCAACGACATTCCCGAGATCGCCGATACCGAACTGACCGTTGAAGAAGACGGCGAAGGTTCGGTATCGATGGAAGCTTCCGACGTCGAAGACGACTTCGGAAGGACCCCACTGACCTTCTCGATCGAGACCGCCCCGAGCAAGGGGACAGCCGAGGTCGACGGTGACACCGTCACCTACACACCCGATGCTGACGCAAACGGCGACGATGAGCTGGTCGTCAAGGTGACCGACTCGAACGGCGGCGAGGCGACCGCGGTCGTGGAGATCACGATCACACCGGTTCAGGACGCTCCCGTTGCTGCCGAGTGTGAGGGTGCCACGGTTGAAGCCGGCAAATCGATCGAACTCGATGCACCTTCGTGTGGCACCGACGTTGACGGTGACGCCCTGATGGCGGTGGCCGAGAGCGGTGAAGCCGCCGAGGGCGAGGTCGCCATCGATGAAGAAGGCGTGGTCACCTACACCGCAGCCAAAGGCTACGAGGAAGCGGTTGTGATCACCGTCAGCTTCGTCCTCACCGACGGGATCGACGAGGTCGAGTCCTCGATCGAGGTCGAGGTGACACCGTGGGTGAATCCGTACATCGGAGCGTCGGGCATCGACGGCGAGTTGGTGCGTGTCTACTCAGCGATGCTTGGTCGTCTCCCAGATGAGCCAGGCTTCGACTACTGGACCGGACTCCGTGAAGAGGGACTGGACCTTGCCGAGATGATCACCTACTTCGGCACGTCGGATGAGTTCGTCATGATCTATGGCGACCGCCTCACAACCGACACCGATCTGGAATGGATCCGTTTCGTGTACAACGAGATCCTGGACCGGGAGCCTGACCCCGCAGGCCAGGCCTACTGGGAAGAGCTGCTCGGATCGGGCGAGGTGACCCGTGAAGAGATGGTTGTGTTCTTCGCCCAGTCCGAGGAATACAAGTTGATCACTCAGACCGAATAGTTCTTCTCGAACCTCACCCAAATCGTGCCCTCGGCTTCAAACCGGGGGCACGATCGCGTCCAGACCAGTGTTCCGTCGTCGCCCGACACCATTCCCCCAGAAAATCGTCGGGACGTGACACACCATGTGCTCGCCTGACGCCAGAACAGCGGAATGTCGTGGCACCACGCAATTTGGGCGGCGAGTATGTTGTGGCGCTGAGTTGATGTGAGGTTTACACCGGAGTCTCGCCGGGCCATACGCTCAGTCGATGACAGTGCGAATCGTTGGACCGCTCATCGGCGTGGTCATCGCCCTCGCCGCATGCGGCGGTTCCGATGATCGGTCAGCCGAGCCCAGCGCCACTCCGGCTCCGACGACCACCCAGTCGACTACCACCACCTCATCATCGGCACCCTCGACGGTTCCAACGACTGCGGCCAGCCAGCCGGTGGAAGCCACCGCCCCGCCGCCCGAATCGTTCGACGTGGTCGTCGGAGACTTCGCTGCAGGACGGGCGCAAACACTTCAATTGGGCCGGTCCGTGGTTGACCAGTTCTTGAATGACGACCTCGATGATCTCTACGCTCGAGTCAGCGACGAGTTCGCGACCTTCGTGTCGCTGGACCAGTTGCGGAGCGGACGAACCCAGCTCGAGACGCAGGCGCCACTGGGCCGGGTCGGTGCTGAGCGGGCGGTTCAGCTCAGCCCACAAAACCGGTTCTATGCGGCCGAGATCGGGTGGGGTGACGGAACGCTCGGCCTCACCAGCTCTTTCGGCGAGTCATCCGAAATCAACGGCCTCCTTCTCACCCCGCAGCCAGCTCAGTCCGAAGACCCGGTGGCCGAGTACCTCAGCCCGGTGCCGTTTCGGTTACCGTTCGAGGGTGTGTGGTTCACGTTCTGGGGCGGCGACACGGCCATCCAGAACTACCACGTTGCCGTCCCAGTGCAGCGCCACGCATTCGACTTCCTGATCTGGAAGAACGGCGGAACCCACGCCGGCGACGGAACCGATGTAACGGACTACTGGACCTATGGTCAGCGCGTCGTAGCACCGGCGGCAGGCACGGTTGTCACCATCGTCGATGGGCTGCCGGACCAGGTGCCCCAAACGGGAAGCGACACGGTCAACCCGGCCGGCAACCACGTCGTGATCGAGGTCGCACCCGACGAGTTCATCGTGATCGCTCACCTTCAGGCCGGGAGCATCCTGGTCGAGGAGGGTGACGGCGTGCAGAGCGGTCAGCCGATCGGGCTGGTCGGCAATTCCGGCACCTCAACCGAGCCCCACATTCCCATTCACCTTCAGGATGCGCCCGAGTTCTCACTCTCGGCGTCAGGTCTCCCGCTCGAATTCACCAACTACTGGGCGGACGGAGCTGAAGTCGTCATGGGTCAACCGCTGGCCGACGAATTCGTCGCCCACCAGGGTGGCTAGAACAACCACACACCACACGCAGGTGGTCCGGGGATGTGGTGGCTGCCGAGGGTGGCCGGCGTCCCGGTCAACCCACTGAGATCGGTTTGGTGTCGCTGAGGTCAATGTCGCGGTCGTTGCCCACCTTCAGCGTCCGCAATCCTGTCACGAGATGGAACAGCACGATTGCCAGAACCGCTGCAGCCGAGAACGCTGATCCCGGAACGACAACTGCGATCACCGCACCGATGGTGCCCAGGATCCCCAGTCCCACTGCGACCTGGGCAATTCGGCGCCCGAATGCTGGTGCGTTCCACATCGCAATGCCGAACAGCGTGATCCCGATCGGGACCAAGAGCACGCCGGTGGCGAGCATGGTGTCGAACACGCTCTGAGCGGCATGCCACGCATACTCGATCGATCGGAGGTCCTCGTCCGATGCATCGCTGGCGGTATAGAGGTCTGCCAGAGGTTTGGTTGACACATGCAGCACTGAACTCGCAGCCATGATGACAAGGCCGAACTGGGCAATGGCCGCTCCGAACAGCGCAGCCGGCGCATGAATCGTCCGAAGCATCCGGTGCAGAACAAGCACGTGCAGCGCGAAGAACATCAGCGCGCCCAGATAGAAGAAGTGCTCGGCGATTCGACCGGACTCGATGTTGCTGAAATCGGTGAGGGTCTCGACGTCGGACGCGTCCGGAAGCCCCAACGCGACCACAACCCCAATTGCTGCAATCATCGAAACCACACCTGCGAGCGCAGCTCGTCCGCCCCAGCGGCACAGTTGGCGGTCCGTCGATGGTGCGGAAGGCGGGGACTCACCATGGTGTATCGACGCGGCCCGCATCGCTGACGTGTGGGTCTGAGAGGAGATAGCCATATCTTGTGCCTCCTTCACGGCATGACAAGCTCAACCAGATCTGCAGCTGAACGCCGAAGGGTTCTGGTACCGAGATCCTTGAGCCGATGGTCTTCGTCACTCAGTGAGGGTGGTAGAGGACAACGTCATGACACCTGCACTGGATCTGGGGGAGCAGAGGTTCTGGTCGAGCTTTCATGGCGCTGAGCAGGCGTCTACTCTCTCGGTGTATCCGAACGGCCTAGAGGAGCCCTACACAAGATGAGACTTCATCACGACGCCAAGATCGACCGACTCAAGGAAATACCACTCTTCAAGAACGCCACCAAAGAGGGACTTGTACACCTTGCGCAGGCCGCTGACGAGATCGATGTCAGGGCGGGTACTCAAATCATCGCCCAAGGACAACACAACCGAGAGGCCTCGATCATCGTGTCCGGGTCGGTGAAGGTTGTGGTTGACGGTGAGCACGTCGCCACCATCCCTGCCGGTGAAATCGTGGGTGAACTGGGATTGTTCGGATTGGGCCCCTCCACTGCCACCGTCACCGCAGCCGAGGACGTAACCCTGCTCACCATTCCCTACAACCGTTTCGATCAGATCCTGGACGACAACCCGTCGATGGGCGTCGAGCTCGCCCGCGAGCTCGCCGGCCGACTCTTCAAAATGGACGTTCATCACGGCGAACACGCGCGCGCTACCGAGTAGCCCCCCACAACGACCGGCGGTGATCAGACCAGATCAACGGTTGAT
This sequence comes from Acidimicrobiales bacterium, assembly GCA_048550155.1. Classification (GTDB taxonomy): domain Bacteria; phylum Actinomycetota; class Acidimicrobiia; order Acidimicrobiales; family SZUA-35; genus JABDIY01. The sequence continues at coordinate 6,777 of JBLYYW010000046.1, forward strand.
CCGCGTGGGCCATCGCCAACAGGCCCCTGGCAGTCCTCCCTCAGAGCGATCTCGGTCCGGTAGGCCATTTCTATCGCGTCGTACGGCATCGGACGAGCGAAATGAAACCCCTGTCCGAGGCTGCAACCGAGTTCACGTAGAACAGTGATCTGATCAGGCTGGTCGATGCCTTCGGCGATGAGGCTCATCCCGGTATTGTCGGCGAGACCTGCGAGTGCGGCAATAACCGAGCGGCGCTGATCATCTCGGACCACACCCGCAACGAAGGATCGATCGATCTTGATCACATCCACCGGAAACGACACGAGGTGCGTGAGCGAGGAGTAGCCCGTCCCGAAGTCGTCGACCGCCAGGTGAACCCCGGCGTCGGAGAGGGCACCGAGATTGGTCGGGACGGCGACGCCGGTACGGCCTCTTCGCTCGAGAATCGACCGTTCGGAGATCTCCACGGTGAAACGGTCGGGTGCGATTCCCCAGCGACGTAGCGCATCGGTGACAGTGGAGGGGTATTCGGAGTGCGTCATTTCGGCGGCGGTGGCGTTGACCGCAATCCCCGGTAGTGCACCGGTGGCGCGAGAGAGAACGTTGAGGTCCCGACAGGCTGCTTCGATCACGATCTCGCCAAGTTTGGCACTGCGGCCAATGTCTTCGACGATGTCCAGGAAGTCGACCGGAAGCAGGAGACCCTGTTCTGGATGGCGCCATCGCGCGAGCGCCTCGAGGCCAACCCATCGGCCGCTGGCAAGTTCGACGATCGGTTGGTAGTGGACGACGAATTCCCCCGTGTCGAGGGCTTGAGCGACCCGTTCTGCCAGGCTGCGACGAGCAACGACGGTGCGGTTCTTGGACGAGAGCGTCTGGCGATTGTGCTTCGCCGCGTACATGGCAACGTCGGCCTCGGCAAGCACGGTGTCGACATCATCGCCCGGATCGGCCTCGACAACACCGACGCTTGCGGAGATGTGAACTTCGCCCACAGAGAGAAGGTATGGACGGGCCAAGGTTTCTTCGAGGCGCTTTGCAAGGAGTTCAGGGTCTATGGACTGCTGCTCCTTCACGATCACGACGAATTCGTCACCTCCGAAGCGGGCGACGAGGTCATCCTTGCGAACCTCGTGCCGCAACCGTGACGCCACCTCGATGAGCAGGTCATCACCTGTCTCATGGCCGTAGAGGTCGTTGACAGGTTTGAATCGATCCAGATCGACGAACGCCACTGCGATGCGCCGTCCAAGACGGTTGGGGTCATCCAGCCATCTGCGCAGAACCCGAGTCAGCCGGGTGCGGTTCGGGAGGCCGGTCAGGCTGTCATGCCCAGCTAGGTGCTCGAGTTCGTTTCTGGCTTCGCGCAGTTCGGAGATGTCATGACCCGAAATGACAACACCCTGCACCGTGGGATCTGAGAGGAGGTTCACCATCGTGAGTTGACACGGGACGGCTGGGCGGCCCTTTGCCGCGAGGACCACCTCGAGCTTCGTACGCCCGTACTGGGTACCGGTGACGTCGAGCAGTGCAGCCGCCAGCACGGCGCGGTCGCTGGGAATGACCAAGTCGGCCAAGTCTCGCCCGATAGCCGTTTCCGGTCCGCGGCCGGTGAGCCGAATCAGAGCGGCCGAGACCGATCGCACAACTCCGTGCTCGTCGGTCAGCAGTGTCAGGCTCGCGGCGTTCTGCA
>JBLYYW010000047.1:0-6661 GCA_048550155.1 Acidimicrobiales bacterium
TCCTTCCGCCGGATGTGCCGGCGCGAATTTCTCAATCACAACCGCCTTCGGGAGTGGCAGGACCTCTACAGCCAGCTCAAACGGATCGCATCTGAGATGAAGCTGGACAGTCCGGTGCGCCGTCGGGCTGAGGATGTCGATGGTGATGCGGTTCACCGAGCGATCCTGACCGGCTTGTTGAGTCAGATTGGCATACGCGAGGAGACCGAGCCGAGGAAGGACGCCGGGCGCGGCACCAGGGGGAAGAGACCGGCACGACATCGGGTCGAATACATCGGAGCCAGGAACTCCAGGTTCGTACTCGCTCCCGGGTCTGCGATAGGCAGGGCGCAGCCCCGCTGGGTGATGGCGGGCGAGCTGGTCGAAACGAACCGGCTGTATGCGCGGAGTGTCGCTCCGGTCGAGCCGCGTTGGATCGAAGATGCTGCGGAGCACCTCGCTACGTACACGTACTCCGAACCGGCATGGAACCCTCGACGCGGAACGGCCACGGTGGTCGAGAGGGCGACCCTCTATGGTCTCCCGGTCGTGACTGGCCGCACGATCAACCTGCACCGTGTCGACCCTGGGCTTGCCCGTGAGCTGTTCATTCAAGGGGCTCTGGTCGAGCGGGACTGGGAGACACCGGCCGGATCGACATTGCACGCGTTCCTCGATCACAACGCCACGGTCCTCGGCGCCGCGACACGATGGGAGGCAAAGACCAGAAATCGTGACCTCGAGATCGAGGCTGAGGCGGTCAGAGCCCATTACGACCGGCTCATTCCCGCCGGCATCGTCTCGGTTCGTCACTTCGAGAAATGGTGGAAAGGCAGAATCACCGACGACCCGACATATTTGGACCTGTCGCTCGACGAGCTGTTGCCGGCAGGCACCCCGTCAGCCGATTTCCCCGATAACTGGGCCGGAACCGGTCCCCCGCTCAGCTACATCTTCGAGCCCGGGACTCCGGCCGACGGGATGACCGTCACGCTCTCGGTCGCTGAACTGCGCGCCGGCACCAAACACTTCTCCAGGCTCGTGCCCGGACATCGGCTCGAACTCGTGACCGAGTTGCTCCGCACACTTCCCAAAGACATCCGAAGCCAGCTCGTCCCGCTAGCCGAATCGGCAGCCGTCATCGTCGGAGCCCTTCCCGACTATCCCGCTGATGGATCCGAAATCGTCGACGCCATCCGACATGGGGCACTGGCACAGGGAGTCCGGATCGAGAACGGCCTCCTCACACCGGGCGAACTGGCCCCTCACCTCCGTCCGGTCTTCAAAATTGTGGACGACGAAGGCAACATGCTGGCGGCAGGTCGCGACCCGGAGCGCTTGCTGCAACGGCTGGACAACCAGCTCCGGGCCCAACTTCGCACGAGCCCACATCCGCTCCGTCGCACCGGTCTAACCGAATGGCCCGCCGGAGACCTTCCTCGCGTTTCGTCTGTGGGCAATGGCAGCGGAGCACTCGAGGTCTATCCAGCGGTTGTAGATCACGTGGCCACGGTCGGCGTCGAGCTGTTTGCGTCCAGCGAAGAGCAAGAACGGGAGCACTGGCAGGGCGTCCGACGACTTGTTCGATTCCAGCTCACCCGACCGGTCCGACAGGTGATGCAGTCGCTCCCCGACGACGCATCCCTGGCGCTCACCGCACTGGCGAACTCCCCCGAAGTCGAGATCTCGCGAGCCGGCGTTGTCGAAGACATCGTCAATGCCACAATCGACTCGATCATGGCTTCCGCCGCAGGTGCTCCCTGGTCAGAGGCCGATATGCGAGCTCTCGTTCGTTTCGCTCGGCAAAGGTTCGGACCGATCCTGACCCATATCACCCCCGGGCTGACCGAGATCCTCACCACCACGAACCGCATCGTGATCCGCATCGCCGAGCTGGAGATCTCCCCCGTGGACCTCTCGGTCACCCTCGGTGACGTCCGCACTGTTCTCCAGGCACTGGTGTTCGATCAAAGCGTGACCGCTCAGGGCACGGATCGCATCGACGACGTGGCCCGATACCTCAAAGCCCTGCTGCACCGGCTCGAACGACTCCCGAGTGACCTTGACCGAGACCTTGTGAACACCGCAGAGATCCACAAGCTCGAAATCGAAGCTTCCCAGGTCGCTGATCCTGAGATCGGCTGGATGCTCCAGGAACTCCGTGTATCGATGTGGGCACAACACCTCGGTACCGACGGCCCGATCAGCGCCGCCCGAATCCGCCGTCAAATCGCCTGACCACGCTTCATCCGACCGGTTGTTCCTCCCGCACAGACCAACAGGTACGATCGAGGCCGTGAGCATCGACTACTCCGAAATCCAGCCTGGCATTCAGCCTGGCGAGGACGTTCATGGGCCCCAGCGTATTTTGCGTATCGGTCTCGGCGTGGTTCTGGTGATCGCCGGAATAGCGATGCTCGTCCTGCCGGGACAGGGAATTCTCACCATTATCCTCGGGCTGAACCTGATCAAGCCAGACAACGCTGTCGTTCGATGGATTCGGGTTCGTACACCCGGGATACCGGTCGAAGGCCCCGTTCCGACACGGGCCATCGTCGCCGGCGTCGCGATGTTCGTTGCCTTCGGCATGGTTTCTCTGATTTGGGGTCAGGACATCTTCAACTGGTCGACTGCTTTCGTCGGCTTGTAGCGAAACCTCAACTGTCGGTGATACGGCGATCGTGAGCTGTGTCGGCAACTGCGAAGTTGTCGGTGTAGTCAGCCATGCTTGCACCCACGACGTTCCGGGCGTGGTCCACGCCATAGGTTCCGACGACCTCGATGGCGTTCTTGTCGTGGCCTTCCCGAAACTGCATCTTGTAGGTGGCGAAATAGTGCACGATCCGTTCCACGACGGTGTTTGGCAGATGTTTGAGGTCTTTGGCGTAGTCGAAGACCGGGTCGCTCTTGAGCACTGCGATGATCTTGTCGTCAGCCTCTCCTCCGTCGAGCAAGGCGATTCCGCCGACCACCCTGGCCGGCACAACGATTTCCGCCCGATCGATCCGTTGCTGGGACAAGACACAGATGTCGAGTGGATCCTTGTCACCCTCTTCAGCCCGCGGTGTGAGGCCGGCAACCCTGTCCCCGCAGTAGGTGCGGGGTACGAAGCCATAGAGGGTCGGCGGTAACGCTGAAGAGCCCTGAGGGCGGTCCACCCGCAGATACCCGGTTCGTTTGTCGATCTCGTACTTGACCGCATCGAAGGGAGTGATCTCGATGTACGCATCAACCTGATCCGGAGGGTTGTCGCCCGTTGACAAACCATGCCACGGATGAGCTCGGTAACGATCAAAACTACGGGCCATCGAAAAAGTGTGCCCCACGCCGGCGTTCTACACTCGCCTTCGATGAGTTTCCTCGTTGCAGTCTGTGGCGGCAGTTGTTCAGGCAAGAGCACCCTGTCGGCTCGAATCCTCCGTCAGCTCGGCACCGGCACTGCCAGCCTGCTGGCGTTCGACGCCTACTATTGCAACCAAGCCGACCTCTCACCCGAGGAACGTGCGGAGGTCAACTATGACCATCCGAGCAGTCTCGACATCGAGCTCTTCTCCCACCATTTGACCCAGTTGTCCAACGGCGAGGCGATCGACTGTCCGGTGTATGACTTCGCCACGCATACTCGTCTGGCCGAAACGAGAAGAATCGAACCGGCACCGGTCGTCGTTGTCGATGGGATTCTCCTGTTGGCAGACGATCGGCTGGTGCCTCAATTCGACATGCGAATCTTTCGTCAGTGTCCCGAGGACGTTCGGCTCGACCGGCGGATCGAACGCGACGTGATGTATCGGGGCCGAACCGAGCAGTCGGTCCGCAAGCAGTTCGCAGCGACGGTCAAGCCAATGCACGATCGGTTCGTGGCGCCCTCGGCGTGTCATGCCGACGTCGTGTTCCGACACGAGGACATCGAAGTCAGCGATGCCGCTGCTCTCGTCGTCAGCAGGATCGGAAAGGCGCTCGGCCTCTGAGAGCCCGCCCGGGCTCAAATACGTCCGGCGGCTCTGGCTGCCTCGGTGGCAGCGTCGAGTTGATTCTGCACGATGTCGAGACCCGCGTCCCAGAAGCCGGGGTCGGCGAGGTCGCACTGCACGATCTGACCTAGTTCCTCGGGACTCTTGGAGCCTCCCGCCCGCAGCAGGTCGAGGTAGGCGGGCACGAAGGCGTCACCCTCGGACGCATAACGGGCATAGACACTGAGCGCCAGGAGCTGACCATAGGCGTAGGCATACACATACCCGGGGGTACCCATGAAGTGGGGAACGTAGCTCCACCAGTTCCTGTACCCGTCGGTGATTTCGACAGCGTCACCCAACACCGCCTCCTGAGTCTCTGCCCACACATCCCCGAATCGTTCGACCGAGAGTTCACCCTCGTTGCGACGAATCGTGTGGCACTGATCCTCGAACCGATTCATTGCGACCTGTCGGAACACTGTTGCGATCGAGTCCTCGAGCGTGCTCGAGAGGAGGCTGAACCGTTCGCCGGGATCATCAAGCATGCTCAGCAGACGGTTGTTGGTGACGGTTTCACCAAAAACCGATGCGGTTTCAGCGAGCGTCAGCGGTGTTGTCTGATGAAAGATGCCCTGGTCTCGAGCGAGATAGGCGTGCACCCCATGCCCCAACTCGTGGGCCAGAGTGAGCACGTCTCGGGTACGACCGGTCCAGTTGAGCATCACGTACGGGTGGTGGCTGGGCACCGTGTACGCACAGAACGCTCCGCCCCTCTTGCCTGGACGCGTAGGGGCATCGATCCAATCCTCTTGCAGGAAACGGCCGACCACCGACGCCAGTTCATCGGAGAAGGACGCGTACGCATCGGAGACGATTCCCGTGGCCTCTGACCAGCCGATGGTTTCGTCGGAGTCAGCAACCGAGGCCGCTCGGTCGTAGTCAGCGAGCTTGTCGAGGCCGAGGACCTGGGCTTTCAGTGCGTACCAACGATGTGGAATGTCGTAGCGACCGACCACGGCGTCGATCAGCGCCTGGACCGATTCGTCGGAAGCTTCATTGCTGAGGTTGCGTGAACTCACCCAGCTGTCGAAGCCTCGGAGCTTGTCGTCGACAGACTTGTCGAGCAGAAGCGTGTTGTAGACAAACGCCCGTGTCCGCAGTCCGGGTTCCAGTCCAGCCGAAACCGCCTCGGCAGCGTCCTTTCGCACCTTGCGGTCAGGATGCTGAAGGTTCGACAGGGCAGCGTCGAGCGGTAGTGTCTCCTCACCCAGCTCGACCTCAATGGAACTGGTGAGCTCTTCGAACAACCGAACCCACGCGGCCGCACCGGTCACCGACGTCGCATTCAACACGGTCTCGGCGTCTTCGCTCAATAGATGGGGGCGCATCTTGCGCATGTTCGCGAGATGATGGGAGACGAACTCCAGTGATGGGTCTGCGATCAGCTCTGCCGCACGGTCGTCGTCGACCTGAGCCCATTCGAGGTCCACGAAAATGAGTCGCCCAGTGATGTCGGTTGAGCGCTGCTGCATCTTGGCCATCGCCGCTCCGAGCGCCGGGTCTTGGGTATCAACGCTGAACTGCAGCATCACGTAGTGACCTGCCCGGCTGGCGAGCTCGCTGATCCTGGCGAGCTGGTGGAACATCTCAGCGAGCCCCGAGGCATCGAGTGTTGACACCCGGCCCTTGTACGACGCCTCGACCGTCGCCGAGAGCTCTTCTGCCTGGTCCAGCAGGGCGTCCGCGTCCCCGGCCCCATCGAGGAGTCCCTCGAGGTCCCAGGCAACGTCGCCAGCAGTGATGTCAGTGTCGATATCAGTCACCACCTCATTGTGGCGGATCAACAATGAAGATGGACGTTGGACGCGATCCAATCTGACATCTCGACGGTGTAGTCGAAGTCGGGGTGTCGAACCACGATCAAGCCGTCGGACAACACGGTGGCTCGCCAATCTCTTCGATGCTGGCCGGGTTGCATGAGATCCACGTTGACCACGTGTTCGCCCATTCGGCCCATCATCTCTCCAACCCCTTCGATGCTCGTGATCACACCTTCACCCTGGGCTCGCTTGAAGACTTGGGCGACGTTGTACAAACGTTGGGTTGGCTGGTTGAAGGTGCCGTAGCACACCGCTTCGGCCCAACCGGCGTATAGATCGGTATCGCAGGCGTAGTTCATCAGATCGGTGAGGCGACCCCCGGGTGACCGTGCAGCAATCTCGCCGAAGACGACCTCGCCCGAGGCCATCCGGTACCACTCCATATGGGTGAAGCCGCTCCTGAAGCCCATGGCGTCAATGACCTTGCGGCCCAAGTCCACACCGTCGGCGATGAAAGGCTCGGAGAGGTCTCGATACACAATCACCTGCGGGCTGATCCACTCGACCTGCTTGCCGATCAACGGATTGGGACGGTACTCCGAGACATTCTCGAACACGATCGAACCGGCAGCACAGACGGTGTCATAGGTGAACTCATCACCGTGGATGAACTCCTCGACGCTCACCTCCGGCACGTGACCCAACGTGGAAAGGGCCGTCTCGAGATCGGACTCGCTCTCTATTCGGTGCGTGTCAGCAGAACCTGCTCCCGCGATCGGTTTGATGATTATCGGGAAGCCGATCCGGTTTGCAGCTTCGCGGCAGTCATCCTTGGTGCTGGCTCGAACCGATCGAGGGGTTCGCAGACCGGCGCCTTCAACTCGCTTCTTCATCTCCCCTTTGTCGCGA
>JBLYYW010000048.1:0-4549 GCA_048550155.1 Acidimicrobiales bacterium
ATAGCCGCGTTTCCCGGCGCCACCCCCGTTGTGCGAACCGACCACAAGAACGGGATGAAGGTCGAGGGTGCCAGTTATGTGGAGGTCCGGGGTCTCACCTTCATCGGCTCGATCGACGAGTCGCGGATCGCGTCCGACCCCGGTGACTATTCAGGCGCCGGAATCAATGTCGATGCGATCTACAGCGGAGGTGTCCGCAATCACCATGTGAAGATCATCGGCAACACGATCAGTGGCTACGGTGCGGGCGGTATCCCTGTCACGGGTACGAGCCACGTTGAAATCAGGGACAACCTGATCTTCGACGTCGCCGGTGTCGATCCCAGCCAGCACAGCGGAATCTCGATCCTAGAGCCGTTCAACCTCGGGTTCTCCGATGACGAGGCCGGCTACAGCAACTACATCACCGGGAACACCGTCTATGGAGTAGAGAACACCGTACGGGACGTCAACGGCCTGATCACCGACGGAAACTGTGTGATTCTCGATCGAACGAACAAGAACGCCTACGAGGGCAGGACGCTTGTGGCGAACAACATCTGTGTCGACAATGGCGGGCGGGGAGTGCAGGTGTATCAGTCTTCGCGTGTTGATGTGGTCAACAACACGCTGTTCGGGAACTCGCGCAGCGATGAGATCGCAGCGCGAGGCGGAGACCTCGGAGCATTCGAGTCCGAGGACGTCACGTTTGCCAACAATCTCGTCTTCACCCTCGGCGGCCATCATCCGGCCCGCGCGTTCGAATCCTCCGACATCAGTTTCGAGAACAATCTCTTCGTTGCCACCCGTGGTGCCGACTACAACGGCAGCCAGAATCAAGGGGATCGATTGATCACAGATCAATCGATCACGGTTGCAGTTTCTCCGAGCACAACCGCGCGTGCCGAGCTCTTTGAGCTTGTGGCCGATTCCGCCGCCGTCGATGCCGGAACGGTCAGATTTGCCGACGTCGTCGATCGCGACTTCTTGGGGCGAACTCGCCAACTCGGTGGCCTACCGGATATCGGCGCTTTGGAGTACAGCGGGTGAACTCGAGTGACCACAGCAGTGATCGCCGATAGCCCCTCCACGAACCTGTGACCCATTTCTCAGGGGTACAAAGTCCCAATCCCAGCGTTGGGGATTTACCACCGGTGATCAGACGGTCTACACATGAGGTCATGGATGCACCTGACTACGTACAGCACGAGGGCTTGAAGGCCTGGGTTCAGGAGATGGCTGACCTGTGCCAACCCGATTCGATTCATTGGTGTGATGGTTCTGAGGAAGAGTACGAACGGTTCTGCCAGGAGCTCGTCGATGCCGGCACGTTCACAAGACTGAACGAGGACCTCCGGCCGGGCAGCTATCTGGCGCGGACTGATCCCAGTGACGTCGCCCGGGTGGAGGGTCGAACCTACATCTGTTCACGAACCAAGGGTGACGCTGGTCCGACCAACAACTGGATGGACCCCGACGAAATGAAAGGCATCCTCGGCGGACTCTTCAACGGTTGTATGAAGGGTCGGACAATGTACGTGATGCCGTTCAGCATGGGCCCATTGGGTTCCGAAATCGCCCAGCTGGGGGTTGAGATCAGCGACAGCGCGTACGTAGCGGTCAACATGAAATTGATGACCCGAATGGGACAAGCTGCGGCCGAAGTACTCGGCACGGACGGGGAATTCGTACCGTGTATGCACTCGATTGGCGCCCCGTTGGCGGCCGGCGAGACCGATCAGACCACCTGGCCATGCAATCCTGATGAGAAGTACATCGTGCACTTCCCCGAAGAGCGTGCCATTTGGAGCTACGGCTCAGGGTACGGAGGGAACGCCCTTCTCGGAAAGAAGTGTCTCGCGCTGAGAATTGCCTCCACGATGGCCCGAGACGAGGGCTGGCTTGCTGAGCACATGTTGATCATGGGTGTGACCGACCCCGGCGGCGAGAAGACCTTCGTCGGTGCCGCGTTCCCGAGTGCCTGTGGTAAGACCAACTTTGCGATGATCCTGCCGCCCCAGGCCTTTGCAGATGAAGGCTGGAAGGTCACCACCATCGGTGATGACATCGCGTGGATCAAGCCCGGTGCTGACGGCAAGCTCTATGCCATCAACCCTGAGTACGGATACTTCGGGGTGGCGCCAGGTACGGCGATGGAGACAAATCCGTCCGCCATGGAGACAATCAAATCGAACACCATCTTCACCAACGTGGCCCTGACCGATGAGGGTGATGTGTGGTGGGAAGGGATGGGTGTCGACCCTCCTGCTCACGCCATCGACTGGCGGGGCAACGATTGGACGCCGGACTCGGAGGAAAAAGCCGCACATCCCAACGCCCGGTTCACCGCACCGGCGTCACAGAATCCGGTCATCGATCCCCAGTGGGACGATCCAAAGGGAGTCCCCATTCAGGCATTCATCTTCGGGGGTCGCCGTAGTGGCACGATGCCGCTGGTCGTGCAAGCGTTCAACTGGACCTACGGCGTCTACCTCGCTGCGACCATGGGTTCAGAAACGACTGCGGCAGCGTTCGGTGCACGTGGCGTCGTGCGTCGCGACCCGTTCGCCATGCTGCCCTTCGCCGGCTACCACATGGGTGACTATTTCAATCACTGGTTGTCCTTTGGTCGAAAGATCCAGAATCCGCCGAGGATCTTCGGTGTGAATTGGTTCCGCAAGGACGATGACGGCAACTTCGTGTGGCCGGGTTTTGGTGAGAACATGCGCATCCTCGAGTGGATCGTGAAGCGGGCCAAGGGCGAGGCCTACGCCACAGAGTCGCCATTGGGATGGATGCCGCGGCACCAGGACATCACCTGGAAGGGGCTCGAGGATTTCAGCGAAGCCGACTTCACCGAGGCGATGTCGGTCGATCGAGAAGACTGGAACGCCGAACTTCTCCAGCACGAGGAGCTGTTCACACGACTCCACGACCGTCTGCCGGGTGAGATGCGGGCGATCCGTGACCTGATCCGATCGGCGTTGTTCCGCAGCCCCGAACACTGGGAGATGACGACGGATCCCACCTAGGACCGTCACTGATACAAAACCACTGGAGGGCAGGGCGTGAGCCCTGCCCTCCAGCGGTTGTAAACGATGTAGCGGCTCAGCGCCAAACGGAACGAGCCATGTCGAGCCGAGGATCGCCGGTGCGTGACCGGACGTCTTCGATGTGGGGACCCGTACGTACATGGTGACGTCGACGGGCACCTTTGCGGTTTGCGAGGTTCTTCAATCGAGTCATGTGTTCAGGCTACTGTCGATTCAAAGGCCTGTGATGAGTCAGAGGTCCTATCTCGTAAGTAACAGGCGTCACATGGATTGACAATCGATAGTCATGTGACAAGTTCGCTTTGGAAACGGTAGTATGAAACATGGTCTACCTCGACGAGACGAATCGAAAGATGCTGGACATCCTCCAACTGGATGGTCGGATCTCCTACAAGGAACTCGGTCAGCGGGTCGGTCTGACCCCACCCGCAGTGGCGGAGCGCATGCGAAAGCTCGAGGAGGCGGGTGTGATCAAAGGCTTCCGCGCCATCGTCGACTACGAGGTTCTCGGGTTTCCCCTGTTGTGCATCATCCGCATGAACGTCGGCGGGCAGGCGAACCTGAATGTCGACCAGACGCTGGCCGACACACCTCAGATCATCGAAGCGAATCGGGTGACCGGTTCAGATTCTCACGTCGTCAGGGCACGGGTCCGCAACACATTCGGTATCGAAGAACTACTTCGTGACGTGTGGAAAGAGGGGGACACCATCACAAACCTGGTGACGAGTTCTCCGGTTCCATTCAGGCCCATGAACCTTGCGGCCACCGACGCCGGCCGCGAACACTCCTAGGGCTGAGTGATCGTGGCGACGAGGCGGATCATGAGAGCGGTAGAGAGAAATAGCTCGGGCTGTCGTTGGCGTCGAAGCCAACGTCCACCGAGCTGGACCCCTCGGTGATCAGAATGATCGTGAGCAGGCGATCCTTGGCGAAGCTGTGATCGATCGTCCCAAAATCGAACCCGAGCGGGACGAAGTTGGTGCCACTCGTTTCGGCTGAGGCCTCGGCAAGGGTGGAACACGCGCTGCCGACCATGTTGCAGTCTCGTAGTGCGGCGCGGATCGTGACCGCCTCGGGCCCGTCTGCAGGTCGCACCCATACCTCGCCGGTGACCACACCGTTCAGTTTCTCGCCGCCGACGGCGAGCAGGTACGTCTGCTTGCGACGGGTGTCGAATTCGGCGAAACCGTTTGTGGTTGGGAGCAGACCCTGTCCTGGAGCGCTGTCGAGGTCGGTGTCGTAGTTGGGCAACGTCACGTTGTCCGGCTCGGTCGTCGCGAAGTCGTTGAACCACTGAAACCTCGTGTCGCCGGTGCCGTTGTTCTTGAGGAAGTAGACCCCAGAGCCCAGTGGAGGCTCGGTCGTGCTCGTTGTCGTGGGTGCAGACGAGCTGGTGGTGGTCGTTGGTGCTGCTGCTGTCGTTGGCGTTGTGGGTGGGGGGCTCGGCGTGCTCGCCGATGACGACGGGGCCGGCATCCTCGCCGGTGAACTCGGCGGCTCCGCAGCGGGGGCCC
>JBLYYW010000049.1:0-5345 GCA_048550155.1 Acidimicrobiales bacterium
ATCACTCGGGCGAGAGTGGCGGGTTGGCTTCCCATTTCGGGCTCCTGTAGAGGTGAGTCGGCATCTTTCCTGGTGGTACGGTTCGACGAGGAACGATCGTTCCTTGACCGCTCTCACCTCGAACGACCCGAATGACCCACCGATGTCACGTGACACAAAGGCAGGGTTGAACCCTGCCTTGGGCCGGATGGTCTATGTGGCTTGACTACACCCGATGTGCAGAAGTCGCTCGGGGAGCATCACTCGATGTTGTGTTCCACCGCGTAACGGATCAATTCTTGCTTGCGGCTGAGGTGCAGCTTCTTGAGAATGTTTCGCACGTGGTTCTCAACAGTCTTGGGCGAGATGAAGAGATCCTCGCCGATCTCCCGGTAGGTGTGTCCCCGTGCGACATGCTGAAGTACCTCACGCTCGCGCTCTGACAACGACTGCGTCCCGCCGGCTGACTTGGACATTTTTCGGAACTCGCCCAAAACCAAGCCGGCCAGCGAGGCCGAGAACACCGGTTCACCTTTTGCTGCAGCCCAAAGGCGCAGGCGCAGTTCGTCCGGTGGGGTGGACTTGATCAGGTAGCCGTTGGCCCCGGCAGCGACGGCATCGAGCAGATCGCGCTCGGACTCTGAGACAGTGAGCATGACGATGTTGGTTTCGGACCCGCATTCCCGCGCAACTCGAATCCCGCCGCCGTTGGGCATGTGGAGATCACAGACGACGAGATCCGGGTTGGTAGCCCGGATTTGTTCGATCGCTTCTTCGGCATCGCCAGCCTCGCCGACGACCACGAAGTTCTCGCCGAGATCGGCCTTGACCCCGCTCCGCCAGATGGGGTGGTCGTCGCACACGACGACTCGGACATGTCCTGATACCGCATTCACAGCCACAACTTGACCTCTGTACCTCGGTTGGATCGGCTTGCTATCTCACTTCGTCCGCCGGCTTCTGCGAGACGGGCGCGGATCGACCGTTCGATTCCACGGCCGTATCTCACGGCTTCGGGATCGAAGCCGACCCCATTGTCCTTGACCGAGACGAACACCAGATCCTCATCGGCGAAGTCTGGCTCGGCGTAGATCGTGACCTCGGTTGCGTCGGCGTGTTTGCCGACGTTGTTGAGTGCCTCTGTGACGGCGCCGATCAGGACACGCGTGGTGGATTCGGATCCTGAGGGCAGGTCGGGCGCACAGACAACTGCCGCCGCAAAGCCATGCCGCTCCTCTGCCGCACGAGCCGTCAGTCGCAGCTCGGCGGCAAGATCCTGCCCCACCTGCGAGCCCGCGAACAGGTAGTCCCTCAGATCGAGCTCTTGGCGGCGGGCCATCGCGACCAGTTCTCGATCGGTCGACCTCCGCTGGATCACCGCCAGTGTTTGAAGCACACCGTCGTGGAGTGTTCTGGCCACTTCCTCCCGGGCACGGAATCCGGAGATCTCCACATCGGCAAGTTCCAGTCGTTTGAACAGGTGGCCGGCTGACCAGCCCGCAATCATGAACAGGACGAGGCTCGAGGTTCGCGTGATGCTCCAGGGCGAATCGCCATAGGGAAGCCAGCCGACATACCGGGCCGCTCCCAGACCGAAGCCGGTCACGACAGCAACGTTGGTGCCGGCTGCCAGGGCCACGGTCGCGATCGGTGCCACGGGCCAGATCGTGGGTAGAGCCTGGGCGTGGCTCGGGTCGCCGTAGACCCAAATGTCCGCCAGAAGGAACACTGTCGCCAGCGAGATCTCGCCCAGGATCCAGCGAGGGGCGAGAACCGAGTCTGGATCGGACCGGTACGAAGCCGTGAGGAGGAGGAGAAACAGGAACAAACACCCGAAGAGTGCGATGCCCTCATAGGGTCGCGCGACCTCCAGTTTCACGGCTCCGGTCCGGACATTTCGGTCATAGAGCTCGTACAAAAAGACCCCGACAGCCCACACGGCACTCAGCCAGCGGAAGACCATGATGCCCCGCAGAATGCTTCTGCGGGTAGGAGGTGAGACCATCGCCGGGCTCAGCTCGAGAAGGCGATCCATGAGACCAGTATCGCCACGACGAGACCGGGACTGGAGAACTGAGATGTCAGCTGCGTCCGTTTCTCACGGTGACCTTTTCCTCTTGGACGGTGCAAGAAGCCCTGGGAAGCTCAAACCGATGGACCCATTCGATCGCATCGTCGTTGGCGTAGATGGCTCTCCCGCGTCTGCTGCTGGGCTGTGCTGGGCCAGCAGGCGACTCTCCAAGGACGGAGAGCTGCACGTTGTCCACGCATTCACTCCGATCGCTGAACTTGCCATGGCCGCGCTGCAGATCGATTGGGTTCCGTTGAGGGAAGAGGCGCGACAGAAGCTGGAAGGGCCATGGACCGAGGCCTTGACCGATTGTTCTTTTGAAACACACCTGATCGACGACGACCCAGCCGACGCGTTGCTGGTGGCCGCCGAGAGGTACGGCGCGACCACCATCGTCGTGGGAGCCCACGGCACCCCGCTGACTCACCGTCGGCTACTCGGGGGAGTAACGAGGAAGCTCCTTCATGGGGCGAAGGTCCCCGTTGTCGTCGTGCACCGAAGCCGGGACGAACCGGACGAAACCGTGAGGCCGATCGTGGCATGTATCGGCTACGGAAAGGCGGCTGAGGCTGCGGCCCGGTGGGCCACAGACTGCGCCGTATCCCTGAACCGGCCACTCGAGCTGCTGCATTCGGTGAGCAATCGACCGTTCTATCCCAAGGATTCGGCGTTCGAGACGCTCAGCTCGCATCTGGGCCCGGGAGCAACAGTCGAGTGGGCGCAGAGCAACCTCGACAGGCTCGTTGAAAGGGCTCTCGAGCGTCATCCCGATCTCGTCGCCTCCACGACGATCAAGAAAGGTTCAGCCTCCCAGGCGATCATGAACGCAGGAGAAACTGCGGAACTGGTTGTACTTGGCAACGGGATGTCGAACATCATCGGACCACGGGCCAAGCACGTGTTGACATTTGGAGACTTCGCCACTGCGGTGGTGCCGACGTGCGAGACATCTCGATAACAGCCGACGGGCCTGCCGTTGGGATCGAGACAGGACTGACGACCCTCGAGGCCGAGCGGAGACATCAAGCTGGCCAGGGCAATACGACCGACGATCGCACCACCCGCTCGGTCACCAGCATTCTCAGAGCGAACATCCTGACGCGATTTAATGCCATCGTGTCGAGTTTGGTCGCGGTGGTGTTGGTGTTCGGAGACCCGATCGATGCAATCTTCGGTTTTGTCATGGTGCTGAACAGCTTGGTCGGCACCGTCCAGGAAATTCGGGCCAAACGGAGTCTCGATGCACTGCAGGTCCTCCTCACTCCCACGATCGGCGTCGTACGTGACGGAGAGCTGTGCAACCTTGCCCCGGAACACCTCGTTCTGGGAGACCTGTTGAGCTTGACGCCGGGTGATCAGATACCGGTGGATGGCGATGTGTTGATATCGGAAGGCCTCGAGGTCGACGAATCTGCGCTGACGGGAGAATCCGAGCCAGTCACCAAGGGGGTGGGGTCTGAGATCTTGAGCGGGAGCTACGTCGTGGCCGGCGCTGGGAGAGCTCGGGCCAGCAGGGTCGGAGAGGAGAGTTGGGTCAACCAGCTGACCGCGGAAGCCAAGGATTTCGTTCTCTCCGAATCCGAGTTGAGAGCGGGGATCGACCGACTTCTTCGGGTGATCTCGTGGATACTCCCGCCGTTGGCTGCATTGTTGGTATGGAGCCAGCAGGAAAGCGCATCGACGCTGGGTGATGGCCTGGTGTGGGCGGTTTCGGGAGTCGTGGCGCTCGTGCCGCAGGGTCTCGTACTGCTTGTGAGCATGGCGATGGCCGTGGCCGTGATCCGCCTCGGCAAGAGCAAGGTCGTCGTTCAGGAGCTTCCGGCGGTCGAAGGATTGGCCCGAGTCGACGTCCTTTGTGTCGACAAGACGGGAACACTGACGACCGGCAATCTGGCCGTAGACCGCCTGATCCCGATCGAGGTGAACGAATCCGAGGTTCGGGACGGTCTGGCCGCACTGTTCCAGCTCGATGCGGCACGTTCGGCAACCGCTGACGCCATCCGGGCATGGCTTGCCATGGACCCACCAAAGTGGCAGGTCGACCACGTGGTGCCGTTTTCTTCGGTTCGCAAGTGGAGTGGGGGAGACTTCGGGGAGCACGGCTCGTGGATTCTCGGCGCTCCGGAGATCCTGCTCGAGTCGGCCAATGGCACGGTCAGAGCGGAGGTCGCACTGACGGTTGACGAGCTCACGCGTAAGGCGCGTCGAGTTCTCCTGGTCGCGCAGGCCTCGACCGGGCTCAGCGAAGAAGTTCTGCCCCAGGCATTGACCCCGGTCGGCCTGGTGTCCTTGAAGGAAGAGGTGCGTTCTGACGCAGCGGAGACGATGGACTACTTCGCCCAACAGAACGTGGGGATTCGGGTGATCTCGGGCGACAATCCGCAGACTGTTGCTGCGGTCGCAGCCGAGGTCGGGATTCCCGGCGCTGATCGATTTGTCGATATGCGGACGATCGACTCGTTGGACTCAATCCCCGAGGACACCGCCGTGTTCGGTCGGGTCCTGCCCGAACAGAAGCGAGACCTCGTGCGCATGCTTCAAAGCCGTGGCTACACGGTTGCCATGACCGGCGATGGCGTCAACGACATCCCTTCGCTAAAGGCCGCCGACACCGGCATCGCAATGAACACCGCGACACCGGCCACCAAGGCCACAGCTCAGCTGGTACTTCTCGACGGCCGGTTCGACCGACTTCCCTCGGTGGTCGGTGAGGGGAGAAGGGTGATCGCCAACATGGAGCGTGTGTCGTCGCTGTTCATCACAAAGACCGTGTATGCGACGATTCTCGCGGTCAGCGTTGGCGTGGCGGTCATGCCATTCCCGTTCCTTCCCCGTCATCTCAGCCTGATCTCTGAGCTGACCATTGGGATCCCGGCCTTCGCTCTGAGCTTCCGCCCAAATGATCAGCCGTGTCGGCCTGGCTACCTCGCCCGAGTGTTGGAGTTTTCGGTCCCGGCCGGCGTGGTCGCTGCGGCGGCGACACTCATCACGTTCTGGGCAGCACAAACCAAGCTCATCGGGGCGACGCTCGAGCAGGCCCGTACCGGTGCCACGATCACCTTGGCGCTCATCGGCATGTGGATCATCTACCGACTCGCTCGTCCGCTCGACCGACGTGAGATCGGCTTGCTCACCGCACTCGTGCTCCTCCTGGGCATCACCATCGCACCTGGACCGGTGTCGGAGTTCTACGCCCTCAGCCTGCCACCCGGTCGAACCAGCGCCGTGATCGTCGCTGTCCTGCTGGCGGCGATTGCGCTGCTCGATGTGGGCATCCGAATGTGCAAGGGGAGAT
>JBLYYW010000050.1:0-27600 GCA_048550155.1 Acidimicrobiales bacterium
CAGCTCCCGATCAGAGCACCGGCATCGACGGAATGTCGCTCAGCTCGAGCGAGTTTGCCGCCGGCGGTGAAGCTCCGATTTCGGCCACTTGTGAGTCCGGTGTCAACCTTCACCCGGGATTCCAGTGGTCCGGGGTACCCGAATCGGCGGTTGAGCTTGGCATCACACTCAGCGACCAAACCGACCCAGCCAACCCGCTGCTGCTGTGGTTGATGGCGGGCCTCAATCCCGATGCGGGATCCCTGGCCCAAGGTGACCTGCCGCCGGGAGCGTTCGAAACTCTCAACGACTACGGACAGCCCGGGTGGGGAAACCCGTGTATCGAGACCTTCCAGACCGGCCGCCGAGACCTCCAATTCAGGCTTTATGCGCTTGATCGCCCATCGGACATTTCCCCGGGCGGTCCCGGCAACACCTCATGGGACGAGCTCGCGGCCCGCTCTATCGATTCAGCGACAATCCTCATGCGCATCACCGGAACCGGATCCTGACCCTCAGGTCACGGATACAGACGAATACGCCCCTTTTCTATGTCGGTGCGGGCCGTGTCGTATCCCTCATCACCAGGCACGACAGCCCGATATTCGCCCTCAGGATCCCGAATCCGAATGGGGAGATAGTCGCGCCGCTGAGCGGCGACGGCCATGACCTGCTCGACCGATTCGAACGCAACCAGCGAATCGAGCATCCGCACCGTTGGTGAGATCATGTTGAACTCACCACGCTCGAAACGTTCGAGAGCCTCGCCAGCCCGAACCCATTGTGTGTCAACCACCTCTCCGTCATCGTGGGTGGCTTCCTGCCCCTCGGGCATCCGGGCCACAAAGAAGCGGGCGTCGAACCTGCGGGGCGGACCCAGCGGGGTCACGAACTGCGCAACCTCCTGGATCAGGGAACAATCGAATCTGAGGGAGTGATTGTCGACCAGATCAGCAAAGCAATGGGCATCCTGCCGAATTCGATCGGCCAGTTGGGCGACATCGCCCCCGCCCGAGCTGCCGAGAAGGACTCCGGCCTCTTCGAGGGTTTCGCGCACTACCGCCACCCACCAGGCCAGGCCGCCCCGGGGAATCTCGAGCCGGTCCGACGCCGCCACATCATCGAGGTGATCACAGGCTGACCACAGACGATGCTCATGATCGTCGGGATCGACCCGTCCTCCGGGGAAAACCCACGCATCGGGAGCGAACGCCACCCGGGTGGTCCGCCTGACCATCAGTACCTGCAGGTCGGGCCGATCATCCAGAAGGAGTACTGTGGATGCAGGCGAGATCGGTACCGAATGAACGCTGAACTCATCGGCTACCACGCCGCGAAGCCTAACTGCACCGACACGCAGGGAAAATTCCTCTGTCTGAGTGGTGATTGTTCACTTAGAGTGAGCGGAATGCCCGGGATGCCGCCGGGTTATCTGCACAGTCCCGGCCGGGTGGCTCCGATTCTCTCTGAGAACCGAATGGTCTTTCTCGATGGGTGCGAGACCGAGCTGTTTGGCGTCGGCGCATAACATCCGGACCGGGGCTGTGCAGAGCTAAGAACCAAACGGCGCTCGCTCAAGACCTAGGTTGAGCGACGGCGTTTCACACCCTTGATCAACCGGAGAGCGGCGGCACCAACGAGGGCCATCTCGGTGACCGAGATGCCTGACCCACCACTGCTGTTCGGAGCGCCGAGCCGCGCGGTCATTTCATCGCTCACGTGACCACGACGATTGAGGTATCGGAGTACGAAACCGGACACGAGCACCACATCACCGACTCGCGTCAATATCGAGAATCGACCGGCTGTCTTGTTTGGGGAAGATGCCATGAATTCACGGTAGCGAGCGATCCCGTTCGAAGCGGACGATCAGCGAAAGTCCCGGGCCATTGAAGCGGTCCCGAGCCTCAGCGGATCCATTCGCTCGGCCACAACATTGACGACTGGTGTTCCACCGGTTTCAGTTCGCTCCAACCGCCCCCGGATCAGCAAGGCAGGATGATTTCGAGCCACCCGACGGTAGCGAGCCCAGCAACCAACGCTGATCACCACGTTCATCAGGCCGGTTTCGTCTTCGAGACTCATGAACGTGACACCCGAGGCCGTGGCGGGTCGTTGACGATGTGTCACCACTCCCCCGACCATGACCTTCTTTCCATGTTCCATTTTGGGGAGATCGATCGCTCGCAGCGCTCCCATTGAGTTGAGGTCACCTCGAACGAAGATCGTCGGATGACCTTCGGGTGAAACACCGGTGGCCCAAAGATCGGCCAAAGCTTCCTCTTGATCCTCCATACCGGGAAGCTGGGGAGCATAGACACCGGTCACGATGCCCGGAAGAGTTCCCGGTCTGTTCGCCTCAGCAACCGCTCCCGCAGTCCACAAGGCTCGGCGCCGATCGTGTCCCAACGAGTCGAAACAACCGGCTGTTGCCATCGCTTCCATCTGCTCCTTCGTGGCACCTGACTTCCGCGCTACCTCTTCGATCGACCGATAGGGCCGGTTCGTGGCGATCGTTTCGGCCATATCATCACCGATTCCACGGACCGACGACATCCCGAGTCGCACTGCAACGCGGTGATCCCTTTGGTGTTCCCACGTAGCTGTACCGAGATCCGACAAATGCTTCGGCACTTGATCCGGTTCTGACACCGTCGGTCCGACCTGCAGATCTGCATCGGCACCTGATTCGTTGATATCGGGAGAAAGGGTCGGGACCCCGTGTCGGCGAGCGTCTTGGACCAGCGAATGGGGTGAATAGAACCCCATAGGCTGAGCGTTGAGCAACGCAGCACAGAACGCCGCCGGATAGTGAAGTTTGATCCAGCTCGACGCGTACACGAGATAGGCGAACGAAATCGAATGGCTTTCTGGGAAGCCGTAGTTCGCAAATGCAACGAGCTTTACCCAGATCTGTTCTTGAATCTCAGTTTCGACCCCTCGATCTGCCATTCCGGCACACAACCGTTCTTTGAGAGCAGTCATTCGAGTGACACTGCGCTTGGAGCCCATGGCTCTACGTAGTTCATCAGCTTCTGACGGTGTGAACCCGGAAACATCGATGGCCATCTGCATCAACTGCTCCTGGAACAAGGGAATTCCGAGGGTTTTCTCCAAGGCCGGCTTCAGGAGCGGATGCAGATAGGTCACCGGCTCCAATCCATTGCGTCTGCGGATATATGGATGAACCGACCCACCCTGAATCGGGCCGGGACGAATCAATGCAATCTCGACGACAAGGTCGTAGAAGTTCCTCGGCTTCAATCTTGGAAGCGTGCTCATCTGAGCTCGGGACTCGATCTGAAAAACCCCAACCGAGTCGGCCCGGCACAACATCTCATACACCTCATCTTCCTGAGGTAGTGCTGCCAGATCGATGCGGGTTCCATGGTGCTCCTCGATCATGTCGACGGCGTAATGGAGCGCACTCAACATTCCGAGGCCGAGAAGGTCGAACTTCACCAGACCGGCGATCGCGCAGTCTTCTTTGTCCCATTGGAGAACGGTCCGATCCTGCATCCGCCCCCATTCCACTGGACACACTTCGATCACCGGGCGATCGCACATGACCATGCCTCCCGAATGGATACCGAGATGGCGGGGAAGGTTCTCGAACTCCATCGCCAGCTCGATCACATCACGAGGCAGCTCTGGTTCATGGACTGCACTCGCCCGGCGAGGCTCGGTGGCAGGGCCATGGCTGTAGCCGTGGGATGGACTGCGATCTCTTCGCGGTACAACAACTGGGGCGCCTGCGCTGGCGCGTTCGGCCTTCACCTGTGACTTGAGGCCGGTCCAGCCGTCGATGGACTTACTGAACGCATCTTGCTGGCCGGGGGCGTACCCCAAGGCTTTGGCTGCATCTCGAACCGCAGAGCGGGATCGGTATGTGATCACGTTGGCGACTTGAGCCGCATGCCTGCGACCGTGTTTCTCGTACACATACTGGATCGCCTCTTCTCGACGATCTGACTCGATGTCGAGATCGATGTCGGGCGGCCCATCCCGTTCGGGAGCGAGGAATCGTTCGAACAACAAGCCCAGGCTCACCGCGTCCGCCTTTGTGATACCCAACACGTAACAAACCGCCGAGTTTGCGGCACTACCCCGCCCCTGGCAGAGGATGTCGGCCTTCCGACAGAATTCGACAATGTCCCACACGACCAGGAAGTAGCCCGGAAACCCCAGATGCTCGATCAGATCGAGTTCATGATCCAGCTGAGCCCATGCGCCCGGAACAAACTCACCATCCCTTGGCCCGTAGCGGGCGACACCGCCCTCTTCAACAAGTTGTCGCAGAAAACCCATCTCATCCATCCCGTCAGGAGTCGGATAGGGAGGGAGCTTCGGCGCGACCAATGCAAGATCGAAGGCACATTCCAGCCCAAGCTCTGCTGCCATCTCCACCACGCCTGGGTATCTGGCAAAACGCCGGGCCTGTTCGGCTCCTGACCTCAGGTGAGCGCCGGCTGCCGGCGGAAGCCACCCCGCCATGTCTTCCAGTGATGAGCGAGCTCGAACCGCAGACATCGCTGACGCGAGCTTGTGTTTTGACGGGGTTGCGTAGTGCACATTGTTGCTGGCGATCACATTCAATCCACGACGAACTGCGAGCTGCACCAGTGCATCGTTCCTGGCCGAATCCAGCGGAGAACCGTGATCCCACAGTTCCACCACCACACCGTCGGGACCGAAGAGGTCGACGAGGGTGCTCAACTCACGTTCCGCGACAGCGGGACCCTCTGACTCAAGTGCGGCTCGGACCATCCCTTTTCGGCATCCGGTCAATGCGATCAGGTGGTTGACTTCTCCCGGTTTCAGCCAGTTGTCAAGATCGGAGAACGTCATGTTGGGAGCGGTCTTCTCCCCAGCCAGCTGCGATTCACTGATCACCCGGGCCAAAGCCGCATATCCATTCGGATCACGGGCGAGCAAAAGCAGGTGCGAACCGTGAGGATCAGGCTCGGGCATTGCACCCGACTTCGGAGGTCGGGGATGGCCGAGCGTGAGTTCCGCTCCAAAAATTGTGGGGAGACCAACCGCTCGGGCCGCTTCGGAGAACCTGGGTACTGCATAGAATCCGTCGTGATCGGTGATCGCCAGGGCCTCGAGCCCGAGCCGGGCTGCTTCCTCTACAAGATCTTCTGGATCTGAGGCCCCATCCAAAAAACTGAAACTGGAGTGGCAGTGGAGTTCGGCATACGGCGTGCTTCCACGAGTTCTGACCGCTCCCGATTCATACTGCTCCCTCTTTCGACTCCATGCTGGACTGTCACCA
Organism: Acidimicrobiales bacterium; assembly: GCA_048550155.1. GTDB lineage: Bacteria > Actinomycetota > Acidimicrobiia > Acidimicrobiales > SZUA-35 > JABDIY01. Next base: position 5,258 of record JBLYYW010000050.1, read on the forward strand.
CCGTTTGCCCATTCGGGGAACTCTGACTTGTCTCTGGGCAGAGCCGGCTCGGGACGATCTGAGAGTTTCTGTTCGATCTCCTTCCACGGCATCGGTGGGTTCATCCATCCCATAGGACCGACGAGAGTATCGAACGTTTGTTCGCTTCGTCAACCGCAGGTCAGCAGAGATCGGACGATCACGTGAACATGGTGAAACCGCTGGACCACAATGGGTCCATGGGACGACCATTCGACGCAATCACTGACCCGATGAGAGCCTTCATCGAGAACCAGCACATGTTCTTCGTGGCAACGGCTCCGTCGGAGGACGATGGTCATGTCAACCTTTCGCCGAAAGGGTACGACTCGTTCAAGATCCTCGACGCCAATCGGGTCGCCTACCTCGACCTCACCGGCAGCGGCGCAGAAACAATCGCCCACGTGCGCCAAAACGGTCGGATCACCTTCATGTTCTGCGCCTTCGAAGGTAAGCCGAACATCGTCCGTCTCTACGGGACCGGCAGCGTGGTCCGTCCCGGCGATGAGCAGTGGCACGGGCTACGAGGACTGTTCGACACTGCTGGTGCCGTCCGGTCGATCATCGTTGCCGACATCCATCGGACCTCGAACTCATGTGGGTACGCAGTTCCCTTCATGGATTTCAAAGAAGACCGGACCCGACTGATCGACTGGGCCCAGGACAAGACTCCCCAAGACCTCGCTGAGTACTGGACCACCAAGAACGCTACATCGATCGATGGACTGCCGGCGGTTACCTAGACCGCCAACAGCGATTCCCCGGCCAGCGCTCTCTGGGCCATGACCGCCAGCACGGTCCAGTAGCCGTCGGCCCCCTCCACCAAGTCCGAGTTTCCCACCACTTCGCGATCGTTGACGGTTGATCTGGCTTCGACCCGAAGCTCGGGGTCACTCAGAATGGCGAGCAGGTCGATGACCTTGATCTCGACGAGACCTGCAACCTCATGAGAAGGCGGCCGGTAGTCGCTGATCGGCCGATCGTCGAGCACGAAGAACACATGCACCCGTTCTCGATTCTTCCCTTCGCCGTTGTCGTCGGCCAGGAGCCTGGTTCCCAGCGGGATGAGGTGCTCAGGGTCGAGCTGAATGCCCAGTTCCTCCTCGAACTCCCGCAATCCGTCGAGGGGACGCTCGCCGGCCTCGAGATGGCCGGTGGCGGAGAGATCGAGAAGACCAGGGAATGCCGCCTTGCTGAATGCTCGACGCTGCAAGACGATCGACTGGGCGACAGGTCGCAACACCAGGCAATGAAAGACCTGATGCCACAAACCGTCAGCGTGCACCACCGTTCGATCCTCGGTGGCCAGCACCTCTCCGGTTGCAGGGCTCACCACATCAATCCGCTCTTCACTCACGGGCTGAACGGTAGGGCACCACTTGGGCAAAATCCGTTTCAGCACCATATCGAAGCCTTCTCCTCCAGTTCGGAGGTCACACCGATGAGCGGGCTGTGCGGAGTCTCGGAGGAACGTGTTGGAGCGCTGGAGTTCTGGGATGTCGATCGGCGCTCGTCAGGCGTGAATGAGTGACAGCGCCTCCGCACGGGACGCGGCGTTGTCCATCACAGACCCGCGAACAGCAGAAGTGGTGGTCATCGCCCCGGGTTTGCGGACTCCCCGCATCGACATGCACAGATGTTCGGCCTCTATCACCACAATCGCACCTTCGGCCTCCAACCGGTCTATCAGTGCGTCGGCGATCTGCCTGTTGAGCCGCTCCTGGACCTGAAGCCGACGGGCGAATCCATCCACGAGGCGAGCCAACTTCGACAGTCCGCACACCTTGCCGCCCGGTCCCGGGATATACGCAACGTGGGCCTTGCCGATGAAGGGGAGCATGTGATGCTCGCAGAGAGAAGCGAACGGGATGTCCTTCACGATCACCATCTCGCTGTGATCCACCTCGAACTGGCGCTCGAGGTGATCGGTGGGATCACTCTGGTACCCACCCAAGATCTCGTCGTACGCCCGAGCGACCCGAGCCGGCGTGTCCTTCAGCCCGTCGCGGTCGGGGTCTTCACCGACCGCGATCAAGATCTCTCGCACTGCGGATTGGATGCGATCGACATCGACCCCGTCGTTCTTCACGTCTTTGGCCACATCCCCAGTATGTGCCCGAGACCGTTTGTTCCCACCGGCCCACTCTCCGTCCTCGGTACGCTTACGGGGTGAGTTCAGGTGAGCGGGCGCTTCTCTCCGCGGTTGCTGGGTATTCCAAACTGGTGGTGGCATTCTCAGGCGGGGTTGATTCTGCCCTGCTGGCGATCGCGGCCAGAAAAGCGCTTGGCCGAGACAGCGTCCAGGCGGTTACTGCCGATTCGGCCAGCCTCGCCACCGGTGAAGCCGACAACTGTCGAGATATCACCCAGCGATGGGATATCCCGTGGATCTCGGTACAGACGACCGAGTTCGACGACGAGCGCTACCTCCGAAACGACACAGACCGGTGTTTCTGGTGCAAGACAGCGCTGATGCGAGCCGTGGAGCCGATCGCCCGGGCCTCAGGCGCAACCGTTGCGCTCGGAGTCAACGTCGACGACCTCGGAGATCATCGCCCCGGTCAAAACGCTGCTGCAGAGCGTGGGGCGGTGTTTCCTTTGGTCGAAGCAGGACTCACCAAGGACGACGTCAGACGCATTGCCAAGAACTGGGGCATCGAGGTATGGGACCGGCCAGCGATGCCGTGCCTCTCCAGCCGAGTTCCCTATGGCACCGGAGTGACCGTGGAACTCGTCAGCCGAATAGATCGCGCCGAGCACGCACTGCGGTCGCTGGGCTTCAACGATGTACGGGTTCGTCACTATCAGGACACCGCCCGAATCGAGGTTCCGGTCATCGATCTCGCCAAGGCGGTCGAACTCTCCAACCGCATCAACTCCGATGTGATGGCAGCGGGATACCGCTATGTCACATTGGACCTCGCAGGTCTCCGTTCGGGCAATCTCAACCACGGCATCACCCTGTGACCACCCACCCTGACATTCGGTTGGACACCACCCGGCCACAACGGATTGGCATGCCCGAAGCAGTCCTGTGCCAATTCAAGACCGTCGACCAGACCACTGCCGCCGTGACCGGGCTCATCAGTGCCGGGGACACGGTGATTGCTACGAGGATCACCGAAGAGCAACGACCCAAACTCGAGGCGTTGCGCCCGCAGCTGACGGGCGCGTCGACGATGGCCTGGCAGGTCCGTCCCGAGTCAGGAAAGACGGTGGCGCTCATCGCGGCCGGCACCTCCGATGTTCCGGTCGCCGACGAAGCGGCGGTGACCCTGGCTGCCCTCGGCCACACAGCTCGCCGCATCACCGACGTCGGTGTCGCCGGCGTCCACAGGCTTCAAGCCGCCGTTCCGGAGTTCCAGAAAGCCGACGTACTCATTGCCATCGCCGGCATGGAAGGTGCACTACCCACCGTCTTGGCCGGGTTGGTCAGCCGCCCCATCATCGCTGTCCCAACCTCGGTCGGGTATGGCTCCTCGTTCGAAGGCGTCACTGCATTGCTCACCATGTTGGCTAGCTGCGCGCCGGGAATTTCAGTCGTCGGGATCGACAACGGCTATGGCGCAGCGTGCGCCGCGCACCGCATTCTCCAGTCGTGAGCATCGATCACCTCTGGATCGATCCCTCCTTCGGTGCATCGGGGGACATGATTCTCGGAGCTCTGGTTTCATTGGGGGTCGACAGCTCGGAAACCACGGCCCGGCTTACACGCCTCGGCATCAACGGTCTGGCGATCTCGGCAGAGAGCGTCCAACGGTGTCAGCTCAAGTGCACGCGCGCTGTCGTGACGGTGCCCCGAGAGGGTGCTACCCACCGTTCGTGGTCGGTCATCGACGGACTGATCGCTACCGCCGATCTCGCCCCCGAGGTCATCACCGGCGCTCGCTCCACGTTTCGGCGACTGGCTGAGGTCGAGGCGACGATCCACAACGCATCGATCGATGAGGTTCACTTTCACGAGGTCGGAGCAGATGACGCGATCGCTGACATCGTGGGTGCCTGGATCGGATGGCATCAGCTCGGTGCCCCAACCGTGTCGGTCGGGGCGTTCGGATTGGGCCACGGGACCGTAGTGGCTGCGCACGGTCAGCTGCCGTTGCCAGCCCCCGCAGTCGTGGAACTCTTGGCCGGCTGGCCCGTGCGCCCCTTGGACATCGGAATGGAAACCGTGACCCCCACCGGAGCCGCCCTCCTGACCACGATGGCCACTCAGCGGAATCTCACTCCCCCGAACGGGACGATCGTGAGCGCCGGTCGTGGCGCCGGTGGGCGAGATCCCCAGGGCTACCCAAACGTGGTCACCGCGATAGCGCTTCGATCCGAGGCGCCGACCGACCTCACAACGATGCTGGAACTCACCACCAACGTCGACGATGTCACGGCCGAGGTACTGGCCTACACCGTGGAACGGTGCCTCGAGGAGGGTGCGGCCGATGCATGGATCACACCCGTCGTCATGAAGAAGGGACGAGCCGGCCAGCAGCTCACCGTGCTGTGCGGACTCGCCGACGCCGAAGCCCTGCGCTCGCTCGTCCTGCGGGAAACCGGGTCATTGGGGGTTCGGCAGCGCCCGGTCGAGCGGTACGCAGCCGACCGCATGTCCCACACGGTCGAGGTCCACGGGCACCCGGTTCGCATCAAAACCGGTCCCTTCGGCTCCAAACCCGAGCTCGACGATTGCGCCGTCGCAGCCCGAGCTTCTGGTGTCCCACTGCGCCACATCCAGGAGGCAGCTCTGGACGCGTTGGTGGCTGACGGCGACGAATCTGGTTCACCCAATTCAATGTGATTAACTGACCGCATGAAAGCTGCTGTTCTCAACGAGATTCCCGGCCAACTCCAGATCGAAGACATCTCGATCGGTAGCCCCGGCCCCCGCGAAGTCCTTGTTCGTACGGTGGCGGCCGGACTGTGCCATAGCGACCTGCATTTCATGGAGGGCACATACACGACAGCCGTTCCCACCGTACTCGGCCACGAATCGGCTGGCATCGTGGAGGCGGTCGGGAGCATGGTCTCCTACGTCGAGCCTGGCGACCACGTGATCACCTGTCTCGCCGCCTTCTGCGGCCACTGTGAGGACTGTCTGGGAGGTCACCCGGCGCGGTGCCAGCGCAAGGGCGCCGATCTGGTGCGGCGACCGGACGAGCCACCGCGCCTGTCGCGCGGTGATGAACCGGTGAACCAGTTTCTCTACTGCTCGTCGTTCGCCGAACAACTGCTTGTCCACGAGCACGCGCTGGTGAAAGTCCGTGAGGACATGCCACTGGAGAAGGCGGCCCTGATCGGCTGTGGAGTAACCACCGGGTTGGGGGCGATTTTCCGAACGGCCAGGGTCGACCCGGGCTCAGATGTGGTGGTGATCGGGTGCGGCGGGATCGGTCTCTCGGCGATCCAGGGAGCTCGGATCGCAGGTGCCAACCGGATCATCGCCGTCGACATGGTCTCCTCGAAGTTGGAATTGGCCCAATCCCTGGGAGCCACTGATGTGATCGACGCTTCCTCGGACGATCCGGTCAAGGCGGTGAAGCAACTCACCGGTGGCGGCGCCCGCTTCACTTTCGAAGCCGTTGGGCTCAAGCAGACCGCCGAACAGGCCTTCAGGATGCTGCGGGCCGGAGGTCAAGCCACGGTGATCGGCCTGATCCCGTTGGGCACCATGGTCGAGGTCCACGGGGTCGAACTGACCAACGAAAAGACACTGACCGGGTCGAACATGGGCAGCACACAATTCCGAACCGACATGCCCCGGTACATCGAGATGTACCTGGACGGGCGCCTCAAGCTGGACGAAATGATCAGTGGCACTATGCCGCTGGAACAGGTCAACGAAGGTTTCGAAGACATGAAGTCCGGCGCCGTCGCTCGCCAACTCATCGTGTTCTAACTCCGTCGCAGCACGGGAAGGGGTGCCGATAGCGTCGGGGCATGGCAGAGATGACGTATCGCAGGTTGGGACGAAGCGGACTGAAGGTGAGCACGCTCTCCTATGGGTCATGGGTGACCTTCGGGGGCCAACAGGGCCTCGATGCGGTCACCGAGTCCATGTCGGCGGCCCGAGATGCCGGCTGCAACTTCTTCGACAATGCCGAGGTCTACGCCGCTGGCGAATCCGAGACACTGATGGGCAAGGCCCTCCACGAGTTCGGGTGGGCCCGAGAGACCTACGTGATCAGCACCAAGTTCTTCTGGGGCATCGTCGATGACGTAAACACCAAGTTCACGCTCAACCGCAAGTATCTCATGCAGGGCATCGACCGGTCGTTGGAGCGGCTACAACTCGATTTTGTCGATCTCATCTACTGCCATCGGGCCGATCCCGACACCCCGATCGAAGAGACCGTGTTCGCCATGCACGACATCATCTCCCAGGGCAAGGCTCTCTACTGGGGAACCTCTGAGTGGAACGCCGACGAGATCCGCGCCGCCTACGAAATCGCAGAACGGCATCACCTCCACAAGCCGGTCGTGGAACAGCCCGAGTACAACATGCTGAATCGCACCAAGATCGAGCAGGAGTACAAGCGCCTTTACGAAGACATTGGGCTGGGCACGACCATCTGGAGCCCGTTGGCCGGCGGCCTGCTCACAGGGAAGTACCTGGACGGAATCCCCGAAGACAGCCGCGCATCGCTGCAAGGCCATGGCTACCTCAAGGATCGGTTGGAGGAAGAAGAGGCTGTCGCCATTATTCGACGGGTTGTCGAGGTCGCAGGAGAACTCGACTGCACACCGGCGCAGCTAGCCCTTGCGTGGTGTGCATCGAATCCGAATGTCTCCTCGGTGATCACAGGAGCCAGTCGACCCAGCCAGGTCGTCGAAAACATGGAGGCGATCGAGATCGTCGATGCGCTCACCCCCGAGCTGATCGCTCGCCTCAACGGCGACGACTGAAACACCGTCACCGACGAAGGAACCAGATCAGAAGCGGCGCCGTCATAGGAACATGAACCAGTTGTCACGTCGCTCCTTCATGATTGCGTTGGTCGCTGCCATGGCGGCTTCCTGCGGGTCAGATTCCGGCCTCCTGAACCCCGACCCAAGCGCACCAACCACACTGCCGCCTTCTTCGGATCCCGACATCGTTCAGATCTCGGATCTAGACGGATCGTTCGAGCGGGTTGCAGGAGACATGAGCCCAGAAGCTCTTGCCTCGGCCGTCGCCGGTGACCGTCAGTTGGCTTCGGCGCTCTACACCAAGCTCTCGGGCGCTCAGGAGGGCAACATGGTCTTCTCGCCGTTCAGCATCGCAACTGCATTCTCCATGGTGACCGCAGGCGCTGCCGGGGCCACACGGTCGGAGCTGGAGGATGCACTGGGCGCAGGCCCAGGGTGGGATGCGGCCCGCAACGGCCTCGACCAGAAGGTCCAAACACCATCACAGTTGCCCGAGGGTGCCACCCCGTTGGAACTGGACATCGTCACTACGCCGTACGGGCAGGCCGGATTCGAGTTCGAGACCGAATACGTCCGGACGCTGGCCGAGAACTACGGGGCCATCATGAGACTCCTGGACTTCATGGCCAACCCCGATGCCGCTCGGAATGCCATCAACAGCGACGTGGAGACAGCGACCCGTGGACGTATCACCGACCTCCTGCCTCAAGGCACCATCACCGAGCTGGCACGGCTTGTCCTCGTCAATACGGTGTTCTTCAAGGCCGTATGGGTCGACGAATTCCAGGTGGACCAAACGACCACCGCTCCCTTCACTCGCCTGGATCGAACAACGGTTGACGTCCCGATGATGAACGGCCACTCTCGGACGACATTCGGCGAGGGTGAGGGATGGCAGTCGGTTCGGCTGGGATACTGGGGTGGCTACTCGATGATGGTCATCGTCCCCGGAGAAGGCCGATTCAGCGAGATCGAAGCGCAACTGGCCGACGGATTGCTCGACGAAATCAGCTCGATACGCAACGACCATGGGGTGCGCATTGCCCTGCCGAAGTTCGACTTCAAGACAAGTGCAGATCTGACGCCGCTGTTCAATGAACTGGGGGTCGTCGAAGCGTTCACCCCTGAGGCCGACTTCTCGGGCATTTCGAGCCAGGCCGATCTCTACATCTCGGGAGCGTTTCATCAGGCCACCATCGAGGTCGATGAAGTCGGGACCACCGCGACTGCGGCGACAGCCCTCGTCGTGTCGGCCACCTCGGCGCCACCACCTGCGGAGATTCGTGCCGACCGTCCCTTCATCTTCGTCATCGAACACGACGAAACGGGAGAGCCGCTCTTCATCGGACGGGTGGTGGATCCAAGCGCGTAGTTGGTTCGCGCTTCGGGGTCAGGCTTCGAGATCGTTCCAGTGCGGTGACAAGAGGTCGGTGTTGACCAGCTCGGTGGGCTTGATCCCTTCCAAGATCAGGCGAGCCTGTTCCATAGCTTGATCGAACATTCGCTGGCGACCGACCACTGTGGACGAGGCGATGTGAGGCGTCACGATCACATTGTCACGATGAAGAAGACTGTGGTCCGGGGGCAACGGTTCAGGATCGGTGACATCGAGTCCGGTTCCGGCGAGGTGGCCACTGTCCAGAGCCCGGACAAGCGCGTCGTGGTCGACCAAGCCGCCCCGGGCGCAGTTGATCAGCAACGCCCCCGGTGCAAGCTTGGCGAGGTTTTCGTCGTTCATGATGCCTGCAGTATCCGGCGCCAGCGGGGCATGAAGGGACAGGATGTGCGCCTCGGCGAGCAGGGCATCGAACTCGACCAACTCGGTGTGGTCTTCGGTTGCCCATACAAACGGATCGTGGGCGATGACCCGCATTCCAACACCACTGGCAATACGGGCCACCCGGCGGGCGATTCTGCCATAGCCGAAGAGCCCCAGAGTCAATCCGTCCAACTCGATGGCCGTGCTGAGGGCGGCGTAGTCCCCGGTTCCATCTCTCAACCGAGCAGCATGGGGCCCAAGCGTCTTGGCGACTGCGAAGAGGAGCGCCATTGCGTGTTCGGCGGTGGAGACCGTGGGGCCATCGGGAGTGTTGGTCACCGCCACCCCGCGGGAGGTGGCCTCAGCCAGGTCGACCGCATCAACTCCGATGCCCGTGCGACACAGCCCGATCAGGTGAGGGGCCTTGTCGAAGCGAGCGGCGTCCCAAGTGATCCCTCCGACGATCGCCACCACCGCCTCGTCGAGCCTGGCGTCATCTGGCCCGATGAGTTCGTGGCCTTCGATTTCGAGGTCACCGAAGGGTCGGTCGATGTGGATGATGCTCACGGCGGTTCCTCCCGCTCGTTGAAGGGTGTCTCAGCGCAGAGTAACGAACCAGCCAACCGGGGTCGGCTATCGCCCATCGGATTTGGTTACCTTTTCTGTGTATCGACGTTTGCACTGTTCTCCTGTAGCGGCCCGTTTTTGGACCCCGCCCGGTGAGAAGACGAACGCAAACGCCGCCGTTCGTCTGCGCTGACGCGCCTCCTCACTAACCGAGTATCGGCGCTGCGCGCCGAACTCGCCCCGGAGGGATAGAACTCACCCCAAGGGAACATCAGTGGCGGTTCGGTTGCGAGGAACGAGCGCCGCCCGCCCTTCTCCCGGGCGACCCGAAGGGCCGAGTTCGTCAAACGAGGCGCGCCAGCGCCGAGTGAGAAGACGAACGCAAAGGCCCGCAGGCGAGCGAAAGGGCCCCCGGAGGGAATATTAGTACGTGGCTTCGATGGTCCACTGTTGTTGTTCGGTGACCACGATGTGGGCTGTTTCGTCGGTCAGGACAACTTGCATTCGGGCTCGACGTCGGTGTGACGCAGGGTCCCACCAGCGTTCATCTGCAGGCCATGGTCCGGCCCATCGGTGGACCGCCAGTTCGGTGTCGCCGACAACCAGCCATTCCGGTGTACCGATCAGTTCTCCCCTGCCGGTCACCCTGACCGATTCTCCTGATTCGGTGATGAGGTCTACAACACCTGACTCAGATCCGATCTCGCTAGGAGCTGGGGGCGGAATCTGGCCAGGCCATGGTTGCACGATGTGTTCGGGGTCAGATCCCTCTCGGGGCTCGCCGAGGTCTACCGCTGCAGCCGGAATGAGTGCGATCTGTTCCGCGGGGCCGCGCCCACCTCGCCACTCGGGTACGCGCACCGACTCCGCGCCGAGGATTCCCTGGATTCGTGCAACCGCCCGCGACACATCATCAGCCCGTTCGGCTCGGCCGCCCCAGAATCCGAGCTGTCGGCCGGTGGCTGGAACCACCTCATCGGGTATGAGGCTCAGGCGAGTGATCGCCGACCCAACACCTGCATCTGGGTCGCGGCCCGCCGAGGCATGGCCGAGCCGAGCCTGATGGAGCCACCCATCCATCTGCCAGCGGGCACGCTCTGCCAACGCAGCCGCTGACAGTGCTCCCTCGTGACGCCACAGCCGACTGAACTCATCTCCGTTTTCGGTTTCTGCTTCGATCGCTACCCGGATACAGGCAAGCCCGTTGTCGTTGAGCGATCGATTGAGCTGATCAGCCAACGCTTTGGCAGCGAAGGCACAGGTATCGATCCGTTCGGTGGGCGGATCGAACCACCAGGTGGCTGCCATGTCGACTGCTGGCTTGCGAAGATTTGGTGGGTACTGATCGATCCCTCGGGCAAGTCGGTGCGCGACGCGGCCTTCTGCCCCGAAACGGCCGATTACATCGTCTGGCGTGAGTTCTGCGAACTGACCCAACGTCCGGAGACCGAGTCTCACAAGAACATCGGCGAGCTCAGGCATTTCGAGCGCGACCACACCGAATCCCGAGAGAAATGATGCACTACCGCCTGGTTCGACGATGATCGGCGTTGACCCTCCCCCGATTTCGCCGATGTCTGCAGATGTCTTCGCTGCCAACCGGGCTGAAAACACTCCATCGGCGATTCCCATGAAAAGCTCACCACGATTGTGCAGAACAGGACCGAGTGTCTCGGCCACCTTGATGGCCATCGCTTGGTCGCCACCGAAGAATTTCGATGGACCCAACGTGGGGAAACCGAGCAGTCCGGGTCCGGAGATCTCCACCCGTGGTGTGATGTCGGTGAGAGCAGCTGCGACCGGCTCGAACAATCGGGCCTCACGATCGATGTCCTGGTCGAGGATGGCGAGATCTGGGCATCGGCTCTGCGCATCCCGTCGCCGTTGGCCGACGGCGACCCCCTCGGCTCGCGCTGCGGGACTGCATGAAACAGCTCTGTTGGCCACGAATACTGCTGCAGGTTCTGAAAGTGGCACACCCCAGGCGACGATCGGCCAATCCGGACAGAGCACGCAGGAAAATCTTGTTGCCTCAGCAACGGAGGACCGAGATGGATGATCGGTGTTCATCAGGCCGGCTGAGGCAGATGGGAGACAGAGGCAAGGTGCTCGGCTGCGGTCAAGGGACCATCGGGACCTGGAATCCACAACGAAACCGATCGAGGGCGCGACGCTGAACGACGACCAACCGCTTCAACATCCATTCGCCGGTATCTCAGATACCCGTGCCCCTCCCCGATCCCTTGCCACTCGGTAGTGGTACAAGTGAGCCCCATGTCGAGCCCGTTGGGCCAGTTTGCACCTCCATCGAGATGGAACAAGCTTCCCCGCTGTTCGCGCAACCGGGCTCCGATACGGCGTGCATCCCGGCTACCGATTCGAGTTGGTGGCGAGATCACCACCGCCTGAACCGCTTCGAGAAGTGAAGCGATCACGGTTCCCCATTGGCCTGCAGGTGGGGTGTCGATGATCAACACGCGATCCATACGAAGGCCAACCTCAGCTGCTGCTACCAAATTCACCAACGGTGCGCCGACCACAGCCAACCAACCCTGCTCCCCCAATGAGGGGGCCAACAAGGCTGCGGTGAGGGTCCACGCGCCATTCCCTGAAACGCCTACTGACCAGCCTCGCTGAAGGCCACCCCAGGGAAACAACGGATCAAGTACCTCGGGCACATCGAAGAGTTGTTCTTTGCTGAGCGTTGTGGGACGGACAACTTCAAGGACTTTGGGGTCGATCGAAGCCAGACCTGTTCCACCCTTTGCCATTCAGCGATGATACGAACATATGTTCGATACATCAACCGGGGAGGAACAGTGGAACACTCAGGCATCAGGGGTCTTGATGAACCGAACCTGCCTCTGGGACGAGAGCCAACAGGAACGCCATTCCCACAACCACCGCGGCAGCCAAGCTGATGAGCAGAGCAAAGAGGGGCGATCGGCCATCGGCGAGCGATTCGTCAAAGGCCAGGGAGTTCAAGGCCACGTCAGTTTCCCGTTCCGGTGACACAATTGCCGGTGTTTCGCCGATGACCGACTCCACTGCCTGACCACCACTCTCCACAGGCACCGTCGCATCCGCAAACAGATGCACGACCACACCAAAAGGAGACTGGGATCGAAGCAGTGGATCAGCGCCGGCCAGATATTCCGATGCATCGTTGATCCCATCACCATCGGAGTCGTTCTGAAGCGGATCGGTCCCGAGTTGAACCTCGATGCCATCCGGGAGCCCATCACCATCGGAGTCAGCCACAGCAGGATCGCTGTCATACAGAAGAACCTCTTCACGATCCCCCAGGCCGTCACCATCAGAGTCGCCCTGGCCAGCATCGTCTTGGGCGAGTGCTGGCCCTGCCATCAACACGACGAACAGCACCGCCACCACAAAACCGAGCAACGAACGCGACCGCGTCCACACATCAACGCCCATGCACCAGCCCCACGCGAACGGAACCGGGGAGGGAGCGGATTGCAGATCCGTCCCCGCCGTTGATGGCTGCGGGCCCAGAAACGGCTCTTCCTTCGTCGAGGCTTCGTTGAGCTCACCGATTGTGAGTGTGATTCTCATTCAGCTCTCCCAATTGTTGGTTGTCGAAGCTTCTAGTTCATCGGTCAACCAACGCCAGAGGTTTAGCGCGAATAGGCAAACGGCCGTACTTCACGCACGATCGCATCGGGATCGTCCAGCCGGTGCGTCAGCCTTTCAAGGTCCGACTCTGAATCGAAGACACCAACAATCGCCCCTCCCGAACCTGCAAACGTTGCTGCCAGACCACATTCTTGGGCATCTTCGATAAGACCCAGCTGTGCATCGCTCACCGGCGCCAGCGAGGCCCGGATCTCCATACTGCGGGTCATCAGCGAGCCGAGACCCTCACCGCCCCAACGCAACGCCGCCTTTCCTCTCGCCACTAAACCGGCCAGCTCGTGAAGGCCAGCAACCGTCACCGGATCACCAGCCGCAAACTTTGATCGGAGCACCTGGTGATACACCGAACTCGGTTCGGCTGCGGTGGCTGAATAGGCAACAAAGAGCTGGGGCAGCGACTCAGGGTCGAGCGCTTCATAGGACCCCCACACGAGTCCGGTCCTGGCATCGGTGGTCATCGAGCCAAAATCCATCGCCACCAACCCGCCATAGGTTTGGACTACTCGATCCTGTAGTCCGGCAGTGATCCCCAACTGGTCGACTTCGACAGAGAGCGCCAGTGCGGGAAGAAGGTGCTGGTCAAGCCGTTGGCCACAGACGTCAAGCAGACACCGCAGCAACGAGATGACCAGCGCCGAAGAGCCGGCCAGGCCCACTCCCCGAGGGATTCGAGTATTGAAACTGATGTCAATCCCTCGAGGCAGCTCCCATCGCTGTGACCGTGCCAGATCGAGAAATGTCCGCAGCGTGGCGGCGAGCAGCTGTTCACCCGACCCATAGCCATATCGGTCTACGAAGAGCGCAAACTCATCCACAGAATCGAACTCGAAGAGGTCAGGCTGCGGCCCGCTGATGCGGACCACCTCATCTTCGATGACCGACACCGTGGCGGCCATGTCGTCGATCGCAAGAGCCAACGTTCGTCCTCCGTACCCGTCGGAGGGATTCCCCAGCAGTCCAACCCTGGCCGGAGTGGAGTGCTGAATCAGTTGAAGTCAGCCTCGCTGGGGACTGGCACACCGGGCTTGTAGTAGGTGTAGAGATCTTCGATGATCGACTTCAGACCAGCCGGGTTTTGCCCCGCTGCGAGCGTGACGGTGATGGTCTGAGCGTACACATGCACATCGTCCACCTTGCCGGTGGCAAGCAGTGCGCCGGCGAGGACATCTGGCGGACGATCTCCCACAATCGTCTCGCCCTTGGCGTATCGCTCGTGACCCATTCCGGTGAACGACCGGTTGGTTTCAAACCGGATCCGCGACGGAATGGCGGTTGCGGACTGGACGACGGTAACCGGCTCTCCCATAGCGGTGAAATAGTACCAACAAACCGAGCACAACAGAGACGAGAGCAAGGACAGTGTGTACCGCCTTGAAACCTCCACTCCAGTCACCGACCAGGATCTGGTAGGCGCGAACGGGCCACACAACGACGTTTGCCATGGCCAGCGACACCGCAGCCCCCGACGCACAGGTCAACGGATCCGAGGCTCCATCGCGCCACAACCCGTACGCCGACCGAACAACCCAGAGTGCGAGCACCACGAAGGTGCCAGCGAGCCCGAGACGCCACCAAAGATCGATACCCTCGAGATCATCGTTCAAGATATTGCGGATTCGGCTGCCCCAGACGACCAGTGACCACAACGTCAGCAGTGGAACTCCGAACCGAGCGACCCTCATCAACATCGCTACGCAACCCCGAGAGTGCTCATCGAAACCGAGCGTCCGTCTGGAGCAACACTCCAACGCGACGGGCAGGATGGGTCTGACGTAGTGAACATTGGTGCAAATCATGGAGGTTTTGGGCGCTGTAGGCAAGCTTCACAGGCTCAAACTGTGAAAGGTGATTGAATAGAGCCGTGCTGCGTTCGTTTTCCTCCCAATCCCGCCGACGGCGGTGGCTCGCACTCGGCGCTGCCTGGATTGCGTTCACCGCAGCCGGTTGCTCTGATGCCGACTCACAACTCGGCGGCGGCCAAGTGATCGTCGCCGGTGTGACCACCGAGTCAACCGCCGCACCAGCTCCCACCACAACCGCAGCTCCGACCACTACGTCGACCTCCCAGACCTCCACCACGACGGCGATCGCAGCTGAGCCACAGCCGGTGAAGCCAACCGGGCTCGACGTCCCGTTGCTCAGCTTCAACGATTCGGTCAAGCTGATCCAGCCCAACGGTGAAGTCTCGTTGTTGGCCCGAGATGACGCGGTCCGGGTTGCCGGCGACACCCGGGGCGGCGTGGTGTATCAGCGCGATCTGATCGAAGGCCCCCAATCCTCGATCCTGTGGCAACCGGCCGGTGCCATCGTGCCCGAAGCCGTGTACGTACCCGGCGACAATCAGCGGATAGAACTGCACGGCGTCACCACCGTCACGTCGGGACCTGAAGCGGTCTTCAGCATCACTTCGTCTTCCACGTCGGACCGTTCTCTGAACCGGATCAATCTGGAGAGTGAAGTCGTGACCGAACTCGCCGTGGTCGACGAGGCCGAATTCGGATCGAAGTCAACCCAGGTCGACGGCGTCTTCATCGTGACCACATGGGAGCGACCTGACGCCACCGGTTGGACCGTCTACCAAAGCGGTACCGGGCGGGCGGTCGGCGGAAGCTTTCCTGACGTCGAGGCAGAGTGCGCCGACGGCGAAGGGCTGTCATGTGCCCGCCTGGCCTCGCTGTCGCTCGACATCAATTCGGTGTTCCGAATCGTCCCCCACGATGTTCCGGCTCAGCCGGGACAGTACGACCTGTTGATCACCCGCTCTGAAAACGGGACGCTGGTGACCCGGGTAGATCTCACTTCATTGGAGGGGACCTGGTTCCCCGAGCATCTTTCCGAGCTGCCCGACGGCCGAATTCTGTTGTCGAGATCGGTTGATCCAGAACGTCTTCGGCCGACTACAGGAGTAGTGATCGATCCCGTCTCGGGTTCGGTTGAGCCGCTGAGCGAGCTCGGATTCGTCCGGCTGCCCTAGCGGCGGTGCACCTCCGCACCAGTCCAACGCTCACGCCGGTGAGGTCCATATGCTCCTGCATTCCCGCACAATCCTGATAGCCGCAGTATTCGCGCTGGTCGGCGCAGCCTGCACAACTGCCGGCACACAGCTCGAAAACACCTCGCCGGACTCACTGCAGTTCGCGCCCGAGGACGGTCAGGACCAACCGGTCACCGAAGCAATCGACGCAGAAGAACCGGCAGCAGGGCCAGAGATCGACCCTGCGATCGCAGGCCCGGAGTTCGAGGTCTCGACCGCCGACCTGACGCTGGCGATCAGCGGAACCGACGGCGTCTGGTGGTTTGACGCCAACGGCGTGGCCCAGCTGGTCGTCGAGCCGGCGCGTGCCGCTGACTACGACGGCAGT
The DNA here is from genome assembly GCA_048550155.1 of Acidimicrobiales bacterium. GTDB lineage: Bacteria > Actinomycetota > Acidimicrobiia > Acidimicrobiales > SZUA-35 > JABDIY01. Next base: position 21,521 of record JBLYYW010000050.1, read on the forward strand.
GGTGGTTTGGTGTTTCAACGCTCCGGGGACAGCCCGATCGTGCGACGAGCTGTCGATGCGGTCGAAAATGATGTAGTGGCCCCCGCCGACGGCGAGCGCCTCCAGTTGATCGGCGTGGCTCAGATGTCGGGTGGACGCGAGGCGATCTATCTCCGTCTCACCGGTGAATCTGCAATCCTGGAACGAGCCCCCCTCGACGGTGGGTCGGCCAGCGTCATCGCCGACGTCGCACGCGACGGGGTTGCCCCCCAGCGAATGTCGATCAGCAATGGCTACGTCTCGGGGGTCTACCTCGAGGGAGCGGGTGCCGGCTGGGTGACTCTGTCGTTGGCGACCGGCCAGAAGCTCTTCGGCACGTTGGATGGTTCGCTCGGAACCTGCGCCGGGCGAACGACAGGTTGTGCGCAGGCCGTCACCATCGGAAACGACGGAACCAAGGTGTATCAAGTCATGTCCGGCGACGACCCCGAGACTTGGGAGCTCGTGGTCAACAACGCTTCGAACTTCGCTTCCCTGGCTTCGATCGACCTTCAGCGACCCGAGGGCGGATGGCACCCGACCAGGGTCGAAGTGGCAGGCGAATGGGTTGTGGTCAGCCGGTCGGCCAAGGCCGACGGGACCGGGGACCTTCCAGCATTGGTGGTCGACCCGGTCGCGGGATCCATCACCCAGCTCGATCGGTACGGCAACACTGTGGCGATAACCGGCTGAGCGTCTGGGTTCGCCGTGTGATGCGTCCCGTGAGCGTCGCAGGTGACAGCGTCTACAGAAGGCTGAGCTGAGCGTCGTTCACGATGCGGGGGGTGCCGGTCCAGGGTAGATGATCCATGAAGACCCATGAACGGCGGTGAATCGCGGTCGGGCCGAATGCCTGGAGGGCCAGCTTGTGGCGCGGGCACGGATATCCCTTGTTTGCGTCGAAGTCGAAGCCCGGGTAACACTCTGCGTCAGCGATCATCAGTCGGTCCCGGGTGACCTTGGCCAGAATCGACGCGGCCGCAATGGACACCGAGATGCTGTCGCCCTTGACCAGCTTGATCGTCCGAGGGTGACCGACGAAGTCCCAGTTGCCGTCGATGATCACCGCATCGGGGGGTGACCCCAGGCCGAGACCGGTGATAGCTCGGCGAGCGGCCAGCTTCTGGGCCGCCGACATACCGAGCCGATCACATTCGGCTGGAGAAGCGTGGCCGATGGCCCATGCATCCACCCACTCGGTTATCCGCTGAAACATCGCCTCGCGCTCAGCCGGTGTCAGCTGTTTGGAGTCTCGCAGCTTGTAGATCCGGCGATCTTTGGGAATCACAACGGCTCCCAGGGTGAGCGGACCCGCCCAGGAACCCTTTCCAACCTCGTCGATTCCGATCACAACGTCGCAGCCTTCCTGCCAGAGCTCGCGTTCGATCCTCAGGCCGGGCGACGATTTCTTCAGCGCCTTGCGCAGCTTTGGAACCGACGTCGACATCAGAACCCACCCTATTACGAGCGAACCCGGCGCAAACACAAACAACCGGGTCTTGTCCGGCTGAGGGTCTCATAACCTCAGAGCAGTGAACTCGCCCACGTTTTCCCCACCGCCTGGACCGAGATCAACCCTTCGATCCGCCGACGCCGGCACAACCTTGCTCGGGGTCTTCGGACAACGACCGACGGCGCGAGTCGACCGAGGTGGAGCAGTGCAGTTGATCGAGTCGGACTGGACTTTTGATTGGTGGATCGCAGCAGAAGACCGGATCCATACCCCCGCCGATGAAGCGAGCGTCCGCCAGCATCGTTTGGGGGCGGGCCCGGTGGTCCAGACCTCGATGCGGGTCCCGGGTGGCGATGTACATCAGAGGACCTGGGCCTATGACGGCGGGATCGTCTTGGAGTTCGAGAACACGACCGCCACGCCGGTCGGACTCACCCTGAGCGTACGTCCCTACGACCTCGAGGGACGGCCCAGCACTCCCGTTGTCCAGCTCGGATCTGACCACGTCCGAGTCGGAGATCACGACGTGTGGTTGGGCAGCGAGGCTCGGGACACGGTCCCCGAACTGGATGCCGTGATCGTCCCCCTCCCCCACAAGGCCATCGCCCGAGCGTTCCTCACTCCCTACAGCTACTCCTCGGACCGTGAGCTTCCAGAATCGTCTGCCGCAGTCCGGGGCTGGGAACGGCTGATCACCGATCGCGTCCGTATTCAGCTGCCTGATGACAGGATGACCTCACTCTTCGATCAGAGCCGGGGCCGCCTGGCCCTGTCGACGTTCGATCTGGCCGAACGGGTCGCGAATCTGGAGCCGTCGGCCGGCAGCGAGCTGACCGCCGTTTGCCAGGGAGGGTTTCGTGCTGAGGCGGTCGAGGTGCTCAGGTGGCTTCTGGTTCAGCGCTGGCATCCGCGACACGTAAAACGATCCGAGGATCACCGAGCTGCTGCCGAGGTCATGGACGGGCTGTCCTGGGCGCTCACCATGTACGCGCCGAAATGGTCACAGGAGTTCATTCCGGCGGGAACCAAGTTGACCTCGACGGTCGCCAAGCACGGCACGGACGCTCAACGCCGTCTCGCCGAGGGTGGTCTGGCACGGCTGGTTCTCGGCCTCGGCGATGCAACCCGAGCGGGCGAGATCCACAGCGGCTACGGCTTCGAACACGCCGGGCCGATCACTACGCTGGCCGGTCTCGTGGCCCACGCCGAGGCGGCCTCGGAAACCGGTTCGTGGGGTGATGACGACGTTGGCGAAGCTGCCGTTGCGATTCGCTCGGTTCGATCGTTGATCGTTCAGGAATCCTGGATCGACGATCAGCCGGCGCTCGGCTTGTTTCCCGGAGGGTTTCCAAGCGGCTGGCGGGGAGGCCCGCTCGAGATTCATGAACTGCCAACGGCCTTTGGCGACCTCTCCGCCGCGGTTCGTTGGCACGGGGCACGGCCCGCACTCCTTTGGGAGTTCGACCGGGCAGGCCATGTACTCACTCCGGTGGAACTGCGATGTCAATCACTCGATCCGCAGTGGAGCACGACCGACCGCAAAGGTGAGACGCTCCTCGCCGGTACGACCGTGGGATTGGGCCAGGCCCCGACCGAAGGTGACTCGTTCTCCTGACCAGCATCCAGCGGCAGGATCAGAGATCGTCGATCAGTTTGAAAACTTCCGCGTGGGTCAGCCCGGCCGCCGCTCCCGCTTCGCGCATTTTGGCCTCGACCCTTCGGTCGAAGTCGACCATCGAACCGCCCTTGCCCTTGATCATGGTTGATTCGAACTGGCTCTCGTGCTGTCGGAGGGCCAACATCTTGGCCGCGACGTGATCGGAGACATCTTCGGCGTGATCGGGTTCGTCGGCCTCGAACAGAAGAAGCCGATCTGGCCGAAAGTGCGGAACTCCCTGATCGGGGAAGAACTTGGGGTCACGGGCAGCAACGATGCCTTCGCAGGCCAACAAGCCGGCATGACGGTGATCAGGATGCAATCGGTAGCGCTTCCACGGATCATGGCCGAGGACAACGTTCGGACGGAGCTGTCGGATCCAATATGCGACCGCCGCCCGAGCATCGAGATCCGATGGGAGCTCACCGTCGGTGTACCCCAAGAAGACCACCTCACCCGTCCCTCCCAGCGCTCGCGTTGCAGCGATCTGCTCCTCCTGTCGGGTTCGGATCAGCGTGGTCTTGTCGGTGGTGGGATCCCACGTGCCCTTGGACCCGTCGGTGCAGACCAGCACGCTCACCTCACATCCGTCAGCAGCCCACTTGGCTAGGGTGGCACCACATCCAAATTCGGTGTCGTCCGGGTGGGCGCCGATGGCGAGCGCCCGCTCGGGAGTCGGTAGGTTCAAGCTTTTGACTTCCATTGAGAACGGTTCCGTTGTAAGAGGATTCTGACCGGCTGTCATCACGACACCGTCAGCTTCATGTGCTGTCGATACAGCTCGAGATCTTCGGGTGTGTCGATATCGAGGTGGAGGGCGTCGATCTCGGTGATCTCGAGACCACATCGTCGAGCCTCCCCGACATGGCGAGCAAAGGAGCCCGGGCCGTAGGCGAACCGATAGTCGGCATCGGTAGGAACACTGACCACATTGGAGCCACCGCCATGTCGATCGGATGCGATCACGACCCGGTCGTCGGACGGGGCGAATTGTTCGAACGACCCCGGTTGGGCGAGATCACCGTGTGAAACGATGACCCGGGCGAAGCCCTCACACGCGAGTTGCCGATGGCACGCCTGCACTGCAGCGTTCAGACCCCCTCCCCTCCACATCACCTGGGCTCGGTGCGCGAGCGCGAAGTGGGCAACCGACGTGTCGTCGCAGACAACCCAACGCGAGAACTGACCGGCTGCGTCCAAGACGTTTGCGGCCAAGGATCGCATCAACTCCGACCGAGCCTCGGTGTCCAGTTCTTCTCCAAGCCGTTCCTTGGCAGAACCGAAGGACTTGAGTGGCACCAGGAACGCCGTGTTTTTGCTGCGCACAGTCTCACGCTACGACGATTTTTCACAATCCGAACCGTAGGTCAGGATAGGACATGGCTGATCAACGCTCCGAAGCGCTACGAGTCACCGTGCTGGGGGGCGGTTCCTGGGGTACCACCGTCGCACATCTCGCCGCCCACAATGCGCGAACACGTATCTGGGCTCGGGACGATGAGACGGTCAGCTCGATCAACGCCGAGCACCGGAACACCCGATACTTGGCGGACTTCGAACTTCATCCGGAACTCAAGGCCAGCTCTGATTTCGAAGACGTCGTTGCAAACACTGACCTCTTGGTGATGGGGGTCCCCACCGGGGCGTTCCGGGAGACCTGCCAACGAGCGGCCAGTTCACTTCGGCCATGGGTGCCGGTGATCAGCCTTGCGAAGGGCTTTGAGCCTGGCACGAACAAGCGCATGACGCAGATCATCACCGAGGAACTCCCCAGCCGACCTGTGGGAGTACTGACCGGACCAAACCTCGCCAAGGAGATTCTGGCCGGAGGCCCCGCCGCGGCGGTGATCGCACTGACCGAACACGAGATCGCACAACGCCTGCAGGATGTGTTCACGACTCCAACCTTCAGGGTGTTCACCCATCACGACGTCGTCGGCTGCGAACTGGGAGGTGCGTTGAAGAACGTCTACGCGGTTGCGTCCGCAACCGTGGAGGGGCGCGGTCTGGGTGACAACGCTCGTGCCGCCATCATCACCCGGGGATTGGCCGAGCTGATCCAGCTGGGAACGGCGCTGGGAGGCGAACCGCTGACCCTGGCCGGTCTGGCTGGGATGGGCGACCTGTTCGCCACATGCGTCAGCCCACAAAGCCGCAACAGCTACGTCGGTCGCCGGTTGGGTGAGGGTGTGCCGATCGATGAGATCCTCGGCGAGATGTCACAGGTAGCCGAAGGAGTGAAAGCAACCAAGGCTGCGATCGAACTCGCCAACGAGGTCGGGGTCACGCTGCCGATCGCTGGCCATCTCGCAAAAATCTGTTTCGAGGGGCGCAACCCCGATTGGGCTCACGACAACCTGCTGCGAGGCACCCTCGGCCACGAATAGGACCAGCTCTTCGAGGATCGTCGGCCCGCCTAGGGCGTTCGAATCGGGAGGCCGGCGGCCACATACGCTGCGTCGATGAACTCCATGTTCGCGACGGCATCAGCGCCACCGGTGGGCATCTCCGACCCGTTGGTGACCACATCGACAAACGCTTCCATCTGATGGTGATAGGTGGTGCGACCAGCCACGACCTCATCGATCCCGAGTTCGTCGACGACGATTCGGTTGTTCTGGTGGGGAGCCAGTGGGTTGACCGCAACCAGAGTGGCGTCGGCTCCTACCACCTTCAGCTCGGCCTTGAACTCGGTTCCTTCGGACATCCTGGTCGAAATCCGCGCCGGAACGCCGTTGGGGTACTCCGCCTGAATCACGGTGTCGATATCGACGTCTGGTCGCCCCTGTTCCATGCTGGCCGCTACGACCCGAGGCTCCTCGCCGGGAAGTACCCAACGGGCCCACTGCACCGGATAGCAACCGAGGTCCATCAACGCACCCCCGCACAGTTCGACGCTCTGGCGCACGTCATCTTCGGGTTGAATGTAGACGTCGAACACGGCATCCACCG
>JBLYYW010000051.1:0-3383 GCA_048550155.1 Acidimicrobiales bacterium
CGCTTCCAGCAGATCGTTGCGAGTGTGAGCTTCTTTGTGAACAGCGGAATCCGGTTTGTGGAGGAAGTCTGCAAGATGCGGGCATTCACCCGGCTGTGGGAGCAGCTACTTACCGATCGCTACGGCATCAGCGATCCTCGGGCGAAGCGCTTCAGGTACGGCGTACAGGTCAACAGCCTCGGACTCACCGAAGCGCAGCCGGAGAACAACGTGCAGCGAATCGTCCTGGAGATGCTCGGCGTGACGTTGTCCGCCGACGCCAGAGCACGGTCATTGCAGCTACCGGCCTGGAACGAGGCTCTCGGGTTGCCTCGGCCCTGGGACCAGCAGTGGTCGTTGCGAATGCAGCAGGTCCTGGCCCACGAAACCGACCTGCTCGAGTACGACGACATCTTCAACGGTTCCCACGTCATCGAAGCTGAGACCAACGAACTGATCGATGCAGCCATGGCCGAATTCGAGGATGTTCAGGAGTTGGGTGGTGCCTTTCAGGCCATCGGAGAGCTCAAGGCCCGTCTGGTGCACAGCCATGCGGCCCGGATTCGCCGAATCGAATCGGGCGACCAGACGGTCGTGGGTCTGAACACCTTCACCGAATCTGCGGAATCTCCATTGGGCCAAGGACAGAACATCCTGGTCGTCGACCCTGCGGTGGAGGAGGAGATGATCGCCAACGTGGAGGCGTGGAGGGCCGAACGCGACCATGACGCTGTCGCAGCGGCAATCGAAGCCCTCACCAACGCCGCCTCCGGGAACGACAACATCATGCCTGCCACGATCCAGCTCGCTCGTGTGGGTGGCACCACCGGTGATTGGGCTCAATGCCTCCGGGAGGTCTTCGGTGAATATCGGGCTCCAACCGGGGTAGGCGCCTCCGCCGGTACACCGAGCAGTGCAACGATCCGGGCCGTGGCGGAGCGAATCAAGCTGGACCCTCTCGGGCCGCCTCGGCTGCTCGTCGGCAAGCCGGGTCTGGATGGCCACAGCAACGGTGCCGAGCAGATCGCTATCGCCGCCCGGGATGCGGGCATGGAAGTCATTTATCAAGGCATTCGCCTCACCCCGACTCAGATCGCCATCGCAGCTCGTGACGAAGACGTTGACGCCATCGGACTCAGCATCTTGTCAGGCAGCCACCGCCAGTTGGTTCCAGCCACCGTGGATGCCATCCGGGCTCAGGGCATCGATGCACCCATCGTTGTCGGTGGCATTTTGCCGCCCGAAGATCACGCACTGCTACAAGCCTCGGGGGTGGCCGCGGTGTTCACCCCGAAGGACTACGACATCGGGGCGATCATTGAACAGCTCTACGACCTGATTCAACAGGATCGGGAATAGCCCTCCCAGCTCCAACGGCCGATCCCGCAGCTGCCGGAGTTAGGGCAAGCGCGGCCTTTCACCGCAACCGCCTTTCCTCTCTACTACTCTTCAGTTCTGTGCTCAGACGCCGATGGATAGACCGATGAGTGGTAGATCCGCGCTACCCGGTCTCATGGCCGGAATTCTCTCGCTTGTAACCGGTTTGATCGCGGTCGCGTTCGAACAGGAGATCTTTGCTGGAGTGGCCGGGCTTCTCGGTCTGGCGGCTGGTGTCGCCGGCGTCCAACTCGCTCAGCAACTCGATGAGCAGGCCGCGATTCAGCGTCTTGTAGAGGACGAACTTCGCGCCGTTCGTTCCGAAAGCCAGGAGACCGAGGAACGCCTCCGGTCCGAACTGGACGCCGTGGCATTTGGAGACGTCGACGGCAATGGTGCAAGCGCTGACGCACTCACCGACGTGTCCACCGGGCTCTTCTCCGAGAGCTTCTTCAACGTTGCGATCGAGAGTCGCATCGCGGCGGCCCGAAGACATCTTCGTCCGGTTGCTGTGGTGTTGCTCGAGGTTGTCGAGGGCCTGCCCGACACCGAGCCGTTCGAGGCCGACGCCGAGCTCGTCGCCGAGGCGGTGCGTGTGACCCTCCGCGAGGCAGACACTGCGTGTCGGCTTCGCAATGGTTACTTCGCCCTACTTCTGGAAGACACGCCGGAGAACGGCGCTATTTGGACGGTCGAACGAATTCGCCGGCAAATCCTCACAACCCGAAGCGGCTTCACGCTGTGGGCTGGAGTGGCCTGCTACCCAGCTCATGCCTTCGGCGTGAACGAAATCATGGATGCTGCGGAAACCGCGCTCGAGTCGGCTCGGGAATGGCGCCAGGATCGCATCGAAGTAGCGGTCGCAGCCCACGACTGATTCGGATCGAATCGCCCGTTGGGTACGCAGGAAGTCCGGCGCTCGTCTACGTTCAGGTCCGACTAGCCAGTACGGATTGAGGTAGGAGCCTTGGCTCGGAGTTTGGAAGCAATCGTGTTCGGGTCTCTGGGGACCATCGGTGAGACAAGCGAGCTTCATCGCCGAGCCTTCAATCAGACGTTCAAGGCATTGGGGCTCGAGTGGCAGTGGTCCGAGGAGACCTACGCCGGATTGCTCGACACGGGGGGTGGGGTGAACCGCATTCTGGCTTTCGCTCGTTCCTACGGCGATGCATCGGTGACCGAGTCGACGGCGACCGAGCTCCACGCCTACAAGACAAAGGTCTACGCCGAGTTGGTGCGAGAGTCACCCTCGGTTCTGAGACCCGGTGTCGTCCGGCTGGTTCATGAAGCCAGAGCGGCCGGTGTGTCACTGGGACTTGCGACCTCCACCTCATCGGAGAACATTCGCGCCAATTTCGAGACCTTCGTTGATGTGTTGAAACTCGACGATTTTGACCAAGTGATCACAATTGACGACCTCGATCGCGGCAAACCGGCGCCTGACGCCCACGTGGTCTGCATGTCTCGGCTGGGGGTTCGTCCGTCGAGGACAATCGCAATCGAAGACACCGAGGCCAGCGTTGCGTCGGCATTCATTGCCGGCGCTGCGGTTGTCGCCACGCCAGGGACCAACACAGGCAGCCAGAACCTCTCGAGCGCCGCGGTCACGGTGAGCAGCCTCGGCGACCCTGACACCCAGGCCTTCCTGATCGGTGATGGCCCGCGACTCGACGAGGGCATGGTGACGCTGAAGTGGCTTGAACGCCTGATCGACGTGGTGGCCTAGCGAGTTGTGCGGATGCCGAATCGCTGTGAACCCCAACGACGTCCGCTGAACCGCCATGAAGTACTGGGAACCAGAGGTTCCTCGGCGACGCCACCGCCGTTGAACACCACGGTCAACGCAGCCGCGATCGCCACCGCCTCCTCCTCGGTCGGAACCGGCTGCACAATCATTGGATCGAACCCCGTAGAGAGGAACGAGCGCAGCCGAGCGAAGGCAACATGGCCGCATCGTGACGCTGCGGAGGGACGGAGCAGCCCCGAACGCTCTCAGCCTTGTTTGAGCGGAGCGAGTCCGGAGCGAC
>JBLYYW010000052.1:0-4781 GCA_048550155.1 Acidimicrobiales bacterium
ACCTCTGTGGGCGGTGGGTCATCAACTTGCTGAGCGTGGGCTGGGACGGCGGATCCGTTCAACAAAATGAACAGTACGAGAGCCGCAGCCCCTACTGGGGTGATCACTCGCATTGTCTGTACCTCCGAGGCTCGAACCGGGGCAATCATTGCCGCATTCGCTCGAGCTGTCCATCGGCTTCGGCCCACCTCCGTCGTGACGTTGGCCCCTATGTAGCCGCCTTGGCCTGGGTAAGAGTCGAATGTGGCCGACCGGCCGAATGAGCACAAGGATCCAGGAACATGGCCAGCTATCTGGGACTGATCAAGTTGTCGACCGAGGAGGCGTCACGAATCGTCCGTGACGGCCCCAAATCCCGGCGTGACCAACTCGCTCATCTTGTTCAGGAAGCAAACGGAACCCTGCGAGATGCGTGGTACACCAACGTTGGAGACTGGGACTTGATCTGTGTCGTAGAGATGACCGATGCGTCGCCTGTGACCGGCGCCGCTGCCACGCTTGCCCGTCGGGCCGCTGGACTGACCTCCAGCGAACGGTGGATCGAACTGGCCGAGATCGACGACGTCGCTGATGCGCTCGAACAGATGTCAACCGGCTGAACACCGTCACCGGGCGATCGGTGTCGCGCCTGGCGGTTTCTGGTTGGAACCAACCCGCGGTCCCCGACGTCACAAATGTATGATCACGCGTGTCGGCACGACGATCCTCATGACTTTGGTGCTTTGTGTCGGCGCCGGTTGCGGCTCGACCCAGACCTCAGCCGAACAACAGGCTGCCGTCGAGACGTATGTCTCTGGGTCGCCGGTGCAGATGCAGGTCGGTCTGACACGACTTCAGCTCACAGAGTCTGGGGTATTGGTGTTGAATTCCATCGGCGACGGACGCTGTCCTGCGGACGCTGCTTGTGTGTGGGAAGGCGAGGTGGCGGGGTTCTTCGGCGTGGGCTCACTGGAAGAGATGAATAAGGGTGTCGAGACCGATGGACTCATCCGAGGCTTCACCGATGGCGAAAGAGCCCCGGCACACAGTCTCAGCGGCTCTCCGAAGGTGGTCTTTGAACTGGACGACATCCGATATGAGTTGGTGGTCACGGATCTGATTGTCAATCAATCCGATGAGCTGGTTGGCCTCGAGATCGTCGTCACCACGCTGTGAATGCCGTCGCGTAGTATCAAATCATGGCCTCCGACGTCGACGAGTGGTTCAAGGAGTACAACAACCCGATGGCAGAGGTCGTCCAAGCCGTTCGTCGGCTGATTCTCGATTCCGACAGTCGGATCGACGAGTGCATCAAATGGAAGAGCCCGACCTTCACCTTCAACGGCAACATCGCCAGCTTCAACCCGAGATCAAAGAAGCACGCCAGCCTGATGTTCCACACCGGCGCTCACATTCCTGGCACTCACCCGGCGCTGGAGGGCGGAGGCGACACCGCTCGTTACATGACCTTCGTCGATCTCGACGAAGTCGATGCCAAAGCCCATGACCTCAAGACCGTGCTGGCCGCATGGTGTGACTGGAAGGAATAAGGCAGACAAGATCTCGCCACAGCCCGAGCCGGCCGATGCCGCGACCTATCCTGAGGTGGTGGAGATCGAAGTGGGTGGAGTTCTCTTCGACAACGACGGCGTGCTCGTGGACTCACATCGTCAGGTCGAGTCCGCGTGGGGTCAACTCGCGGCAGAGTTCGATCTGGACATTCAGACCCTATTGGGGGAGCTGGCCGGGGTGCGTGCCGTCGACACCCTCAGTCGATATCTCACGCCCGATCAGGCGGCACGGGCTGATGCTCGTCTTGAAGACCTCGAACTCGAGCTGGCCCACACCACCCGTCCTCTGAAAGGTGCACCCGATGTGCTGAACCATCTGGATGATCTGAGCTGGTCGATCGTTACCTCGGCGAGCCGACGGTTGGCAGAGGCTCGGTGGCGAGGTGCTGGAATTACGGTTCCGCCGTCGACGGTGACCGCGGACGACGTGTCCCACGGCAAGCCGTACCCTGATCCCTACCTGTTGGCTGCTCGGTCGCTCGGCGTGGATCCAACTGATTGTGTGGTGTTCGAGGACTCTGCGTCAGGAGGATCTGCGGGACGGGCCGCAGGATCCACTGTGATAGCGGTCGGAGCTCAGCCCTGGACGTTCGAGCCGTGGGCTCGCGTCAACGATCTGACCGGCGTTCAGGTTCGACTCCTCGAAACCGGTCGCACGCTGATCCGCATCCGTACATGAGATGGGCATCGGGAAGTGATCGAAGCGTGAAGCGCTGAAGCACCGCGCTGGCATCAGTGCCACGGTGATCCAGGGCGGCACCATCGCCATCGGTGACAACATACGGTCGGAGAGACCACCGAACGCTGAGGTCGAAATCTGGAAGGACTGTTCGCGGTGTTTGCGCTCGGGCCCTTGGCCTCTGTTTGGCCGACGAGCGACCCTGGAGTGTGAGAGCGTCCGGTACAAGGCCGGTCGTTGAGTCGGATCAGGTGAGAATCATGACCGATCAGTTCGGAGCCGAGCCCCCTCAGATCGTGAGTCATTCTGCGTCGCAACTGGCTCAGCTGATTCGCGCTGGTGACGTCTCGGTCTTCGAGGTTGTGGAAGCGCATATCAGCCGGATCGAGAGCGTCAACGATCAGCTCAATGCCGTCGTGATCCCGCTGTTTGATGAGGCGAGGGCTGAGGCCCGCTCTGCCGATGAAGCGCTCCGCAGCGGACAGAACGTCGGTCCCCTCCACGGCGTACCGGTGACCATCAAGGAGCAGTACCGGGTGAGCGGCACACAAACGACCCTGGGGGCTTCGGAACGGATTAGGAACGTCTACTACGACGAAGGTCCCTTGGTGACCGCACTTCGCAATGCTGGAGCGATCATCCTCGGCAAGACCAATGTCATCCAAACCCTGGCCGGATGGGAGAGCGACAACCCCGTCTATGGCCGCACCAACAATCCGTGGAATCTCGGCCGAACACCGGGTGGAAGTAGCGGCGGTGAGGCGGCAATAGTCGCATCCGGAGGTTCCGCGCTGGGGCTGGCAGGTGACTTCGGAGGCAGCATTCGTGTGCCCGCAAGTTTTTGTGGGGTTCACGGGTTCAAACCGACGGCGGGGCGCCTTTCGAATGACGACTTTCCAGGCGGGCTGCTCACCAGCGGGCAGGAGACCTTCATTCCTCAGCCGGGCCCAATAGCGAGGACCGTCGAGGATTTGAGTCTGGCCATGGAGGTGTTTGGCGAGACATCGCTTCAACCGACGGGTGACGTCGTCCCTCCGGTGCCGCTACGTGATCCAGCGCGAATTGATCTGGTGGGACTGAGGGTCGGAATGTACACCGACAACGGCTACTTCCCGATTTCGCCTGGTGTGAAACGAGCTGTGGAGGACGCCGCGGCGGCCCTTCAGCGATTGGGTGCAACGGTCGAGACGATTCGTCCACCCGACGCGAGCGAAGCGGTGCGCATCTTCCTTCGTGCTGCTTCAGCCGGTGGATCCCGCGACATGTTTCGGCTGCTCGGGGACGAAGAGCCGATCTCCCAGGTGGCCGGCCTCTTGCGGGCCGTCCGTATCCCTTCGCCGCTGCGACCGATAGTCGCCAAGATGATGGAACTTAGGGGTCAGCATCGTGTCGCTGAGGTGATACGCCAGGTTCGACCATCCTCAGCATCGGACTACTTCGAGATCGTCGAAGCCCGAAACTCCTACCGGCAGGCGTTTCGTTTGATACTCGACCAGGCGAACCTTCACGCGGTGATCTGCCCTCCGGTGGCGACACCGGCATTCACCCACGGCAGCAGCGAGCACCTGCTTCCCGCTCTCAGCTATGTCCTGGCATTCAACGTTCTGGGAACTCCGGCGGGTGTCATATCAACCTCGATGGTCCGACCGGGCGAAGCCCGAACGAAGGGACGTAGCCGAGACATGGCCGACATCGTTGCTGCCAAGGTTGATGAGGCGAGCGCAGGCCTCCCTTTGGGTGTGCAGGTCGTGGCGGGCCACTGGGACGATGACATCGTCCTCGCGATCATGGCTGGGCTCGAGGCCCACTTCCGCACCACGCCGGAGTACCCGCAGACCCCAACCGACCCGGCCAGCTCGCGACCCACGGCACAGTAGAGATGTCAACGAGGAGACCGCCGACGGGGCTGTCGGTGTCGCCAGAGGAGCCGACTACCCGGCTTCGGCGAGGCGGTCGTGCAGGCGGGTCCTGAGTTCGTCGGCATCCGGTTCGACCCACGATCGACGTCGCCGTCGGACGAGAACGGCCGCAGTGGTGGCGACTCCGGCAACTCCTGCGAGTCCGATCAGTTTCCAGGCATTCATAGACCCCTACGGTACAACTGACACCATGGCCGAATCGATGACACTGGCGGAAGCTGCCGCACTCACGACCACTGGGGATGTCTGGCTGTTTCGCGGCCACAGTCCGGCCGACAAGGCGATACGTCTGTTCACGAACAGCCCGGTGAATCACGTTTCGATGGTGATGGCTCTCGACGATCTACCTCCGCTGTTGTGGCACGCCGAACTTGGTCACTCACTTACTGATGCATGGACCGGGACCCGCCATCGGGGCACCCAGCTCCATCGGCTGGAGCATGCAGTATCGGTGTGGGTTCACAAATACGGACAACGGGCATGGTTCCGTGAACTCGATGTCGAAGTCACACGAAGCCAGGAGGATGCGGCGCTGGCGACGGTGAATGAGTTCAGTGGTCGAGCGTTTCCAGGTACAGCCTCGTTGGCAAAACGTTGGTTGCTGGGTCGTGCGCGCCAACCGGTACCGCTCGA
>JBLYYW010000053.1:0-7139 GCA_048550155.1 Acidimicrobiales bacterium
ACACCGTGGGCTCGAAACGGTGAGTTCCCGCACCACAGGTGTTTGCCCCGGGCTTCAACTCTGGTGTCCTGCCCGTAGATGCCCGGAGGCGGTGGTCGAAGAGTCAACTAATGACCCCCATTTTCGGGCGGTGGAAGTTCCAGTGATCTCGACACATTGTCTGGATGTCCCGATCCGCACGCCAATTGAGCACGCGCTCGGCCTGGGATGTCTCGGCGTAGACCATGGCAGCATCCCCGGGCCGGCGGTCAACGATTCGGTACGGGATCTCGACCCCGACAGCCAGCTCGCACGCAGAAAGGACCTCCAGAACCGAAGAGCCGGTTCCTGTCCCGATATTCAAGGCGTGAAAGCCGTCGACTTCTTCGAGAGCTTGGAGTGCGCACACGTGAGCTTTGGCCAAGTCGTCTACGTGGATGTAATCGCGAACGCAAGTGCCGTCGGGCGTTGGATAGTCGGCGCCGAAGACCGGGAGGTAGGGGCGTCCGCCAGCAGCGACCTCCATGACATATGGCAGGAGGTTGTTCGGTCGTCCCAGGATCGTCTCGCCGAGCATTCCGCTCGGGTGGGCCCCGATCGGATTGAAGTAGCGCAGAGCGAGAGCCGATGTGCCAACAGCTACCCGGCACAGGTCCGCCAGCATCTCCTCGACGATGGCTTTGGTACGCCCGTACGGGTTGACCGGTTCGATCGGGGCGTTTTCGTCAACGGGGACGGTTCCTGGCTGACCGTAGACGGTGCACGACGAGGACAGAACCAGTCTCGGCACGCCGTAACGTTGGGCAGCCCGGAAAAGGACAGCCGACGCGACCACGTTGCGGTCGAAATAGCGCAGTGGATCGATCATCGACTCGGCTACGAACTTTCGACCGGCGAAGTGAATGACGGCATCGAAGCAGTGGCCGGCAAGAAGGTCGTCCACTGCGACGCGATCGCGAAGATCGAGGCGTACGAACCCCATGGTTCGGTCGGCCAGTGTCTCGACGGATTTCTTGACCGAGATATCGCTCGCTGAAAGGTCGTCGACACCGATGACTCTGTGGCCGGCGTGAAGTAACTCGAGGGCCGTGTGGCTTCCCAAGTATCCGGTCGCACCGGTCACCAAGACCTTCACTGTTCCATCCGCCCGGAACTCATTTCAGGCCTCTGATCTCACGGCCGTCACCCAGTACATCTCTGGAACCTCCACTCCGACACGGAACCTATGCGCTGCATCTGGGCTCGTCAAGCGGGTTGGTTTTGGCCTACTCGACGTCGCAGCCCGCGACATCTCCGTCGGCCAAGATCGGTCCGGCCGACACCCCAACGGCCAGTTGGTCTTCGGGGGCCCAGGCTACTTGGCATTGGCACTATGACCGCAAATCCATTGTGGGCACCAACGCCAGGCAGCAACCGCATGCCCGCAACCGGCCGCTCGAAGTATCGCTTCAGCTCGTTCTGGCGGTCCGGAATGTCGGTAGGCGAACGTTGCAGCAGCCAGAATGGGTGGGCGCGACAATTGCGGCGGCCAGTTCGGGTCCTAGGCCCAGCTGATCCTGGCCACGGCAAGGGTGGAACAGTAGAAGACGCTGCGGTCCGGGCCGGGGGAGAGGAACATGCCGTTGGCCAGCCGGGAGCCGGTCTTGGCCCGGGAGGCGAGGGCTCCTGTTTGGGCGTCCAGTACGACCAGTTCGTCGTGGTGCTTGAAGTCGTTGATCACCAGTTCATTCGACTCGGGAAAGAAGACCGGCTGCATCGTGGGCCGCATCTCGTTCGACCAGACCGTTTCCAGGGTGGTCCCGTCGAGGCCTGCCATGCCGCCGTTGATCGAGTCCCAGCACACAACCAGGTTCAGGTCGGGAAGGTGAATTGGTGGTGCGATGATGCCACCACCCGCCGCATCGAACGGGGCCGCTTCTGCGAGGTCACCGCTGCCGAGGTGCACTCGGAGGAGGCGCTGGGGTCCCGGCCACGGTGCCGGATTCTGCCAGCTCAACTGTGCGCCGACCCTGCTGGTCAGCCGTCCATTGGGGTGGTGATCGAAGATCGTACGAACGCCCCCGATGTCGCCGTTGTCCATGACCCAGGCATGCTCGCCAGACAGGCACGAGTCCCACGCCATGCCCTGACTGTCGTCGGGCCGATAGAAGGGCTGCCACTCTTCGTCCAGAACCAGTCGATCGACTTCAACCCGCAACCGGAAGACGTGACGCGACCCCGTGACGTAGATCATCTCCCCGTCGGCAGTCAGGTCGGCGGCGATCCGTCCCATCGATGCTTCGGGAAGCCGGACCGGTGCGTGGACCGGCTCGAGCGTGTCGGGATCGACACGAGTGATCGTGGAGGGGCCGTCGTGTTCCAGTCGTAGGTCCTTGGTGATCACGGTTCCATCGGCCAGGATCAGCAGGCCGTTGTGAGCCTGATCGACCGGCAGCTCGGCCTCCTTCTCAATCTGACAATCGGCCGATAGTCGGTGGAGGAACGAACCGTTCACGTTGTAGAGCGAACCATTTGCGTGAGCGGCGATCGCCCCGCACCACACGTGGTCACCGCACGGCAATTCCCCACTGTCGGCGACAGGGGTAAGCGTGTCAGGATCGATCTGTTGAACCCAACCGAACGGCGGGGCACCTTCGAATGCCGCCATTGTTCCTGCCAGATACCACTGGTCCGGCTGGCGGCTGATGACCATGACGTTCCAACGCATGTTGGTGTGGGTCACCACAACCGGGCTCGTCCGATGGGCATCCAGCCGCCCGGCTGCATGTTTTTGGCGCCGATTGCCGCCACATTCCACCGGCCACGGGCTGTCCCAGTAGCCAGGGTGAGGGTTGTTGATATCTCGCTTTGTCACAGGTTCTCCCTGACAGACGTCCAGTCTCGATCGTATTGCCACGCTCGCATCCGAAGAAGTTCAGACCCAGACCGCTCTCGGATCGAATCGATCACCAGCGACCGGCCACGTCCGGCGGAGGTTTGGGGTCTGGGACCGCATCGGTGAGATCGAGATCGAACTGGATGGTGCCATCGACAGTGCGGATCTGTAACCGGCCATCGTGGGTTGCAAGAAGTAACCGACCATCATGGGACCAGTCGGCCCACTGGACATCCAGTTCCCGGTGATGGCCGCCCAGATCGAGGTAGTAGAGGAGGCCCTGGTTCCAGTCAGGGCTTTCGCGATACGCCGCGTAGGAGCCCAGGCAGCAAAGGAGTGGCCCACCACCGGGTCGCCGCTTGACCATCTCGACCTCCCGCCCGCGATCCCACACGTCCTCGCTGCGGCGGGCCGGGGTCTCCGGTGACTCAGTCCAGCCACGGCGGCGTTCAACAGCAAACTGGTCGAGTTTCGTGGAGGCCAATCCGTATCGCCGCAGAAGTGGACCGACATCGCCCACATCGGGTTCGCCGAGGTCATTGCGTCCGATCTCGTCTGTGAAGTGAGCGCCTCGGGTGTAGGTCGTTCCGGCATTCCATGCCGCGAGCGCAGTTAGCCACGGGAGCCGAGAGATCGCTTCGTACACTGCGCCCCCGTCCCAGTTTCCGGGGTGTTTCACAGCTGAATAGAGGAGCCACCGTCCGTCGGGCGAAAGATCACATTTCTGGGGAGGGATCGTTCCCCTGAACCAGGACCCGTGCATCAGCGATGGTGCGGCCCAGTCCCAGCGGCTCACCTGACACCAATCGGAAGGGCCTCGGCGCAGGACCGCGACGATCGGTGCCGCCGAGGCGGTGACGCCAAAAAGTCGAGGAGGGGGTGGATCACTCACCACGGTTCGGCCGACGGGTGCCGCGGTTGGGCCAGACCATGATCATGACGTGTTCTTCGGATTCGGGAAGCGGCCACGTCGCTCCTTCCTTCGTGGTGACCCATCCTTAGCAGAAACCCCACACGGCATCCGACGAGGCTCGGGCGATCAGGCAGGGTTCGTGGGGTCCGTCGCTGAGACAACGTACAAAAAGTGAGTAACACCGAGGGGTCGCCGGCCCCTGGTCTACCGCGTCGGCCTGTCCAATAGTGTTACAAGTTCAACCTAAACCAGACGTTCAGCGACAAGCATCTACCTCAACGTCGACGGCATGTAGAGCACGCCCCGAACGTCTCGGTGTTTCGCTGTGGTAGTCAGGCAAGGGTCGCCCGTACGGTCACGGTTTCCCGTCGGCCACGGGTGTGGTTCTCCACCGCGACGTCGCTAAAGCCGAAGTCTGGCAGCATCTCGCCGAATCGTTCGGCCTGACCCGCGGTCCAGCCGTGGCTGGCGAGGCCGTCGGCATCTGGCGGGGATTGCTTCTCGAGGGCGATGAACTGGCCGCCCGGTTTGAGTACCCGCTGTACCTCGGTGAGGCCGGCATCGAGATCGGGCCAATGGTGAACAGACGCCAGCGACCAGCACACCGAGTAGGTGTCGTCCGGTACAGGGATGTCTTCACATCCGGCTCGCACCCATTGGATCTGACCGGCAGGAGTGCGTAGCCGGGTTTGAAGTTGGGCGAGGTGCAGCATTGGCAGGGCTGGGTCGACCCCGGTCACCGTGGCCCCCGTGGCTGCTGCGATCCGAGCGGCAGTGCCCGGCCCACATCCGATATCGAGTACGTGATCCTCGGCTGAGACGCCGGCAAGTTCGGTGACCAGATGGCCGTCGGACCCACGACCAACGACCATGGTGAGCGCAGCCAGATACCCGACCGCACCCCCGAACTTCGCGTTGTTGTCGCCGTGGTGGTTCGGAGGCAGCTGATCCATCGCTTCAACTTAGAGCCACCGAGACATGACGACTCTCGCTGAACCAGTCGAGAATACTTCCGTTTGCCTCTGGTGTGATCTCCGGACCTCGCACAGACTCGATCTGTAGAACCCAGATCGGAGTCATGTGATGAAGAAGCTCGCAATCGTCGCCTTGCTGCTGGTGTTGGGAGTTGTCGGACCAGCATGTGGAGGTTCTTCTGACGATGCGTTGGAAGACCAGCTGAAGGAGGTGACCTCCGAACGAGACGCGCTACAAGCCCAGGTCGACGCTTCTGCTGAACGTTACGAGAAGACTCTGGGTGTCAAGGAAGCGATCCGGGCCGTTCTCGACGATCCAGGTGCATTCGGCACCGAAGAAGAGGTCGCGGACCTGCTCGCGACGTACGCGACACCCGAAGCCCTGATGGTCGATGACGCTCTGGGCGAAGCCCGCATGCGGCAAGCGTGGTACGACACCCTCTACGGCAAGGGTCTGGATGCTGAGATAGAGGTCTGGCACCAGTGGATTTCCGATGACGGATCCCAGAGTGGATCGCTATGGGTTTGGAAGGGGACCAATCTGCGTGGCAACTATTTCGAGCTGGTAGGGGTCGCGATCGATTCCCATGACGAGGACGGTGTTGTCACGAATGAGCTGGTGATCTACCCCTACGACGATGCGTACGTGATTGAGGCATTCAGCGGCGCCGGAACCGGGTAGCAGCATCGAACGAGGTCCGAAGAAAATAGCACCGTGAGCGGATCGCGGCTGGCTATGCAGAGCAGAGCACGCACCAATCTCGTGAGTCGTCTGGTGCTCTGCCGTGCGAATATTGCCCATCCGTTTTTGGTCGGAACGGCCGATAAGAGACTATGACCCGCAACAGATTCTCTCCGCGCTCGCGCGTGCGAGGGTCTTGCGCGTCCGCTTCCACCGTGCACGGAGCATGCCGGTGATGTTCGGACCTACTACCGGTGCGTCAGAATCGAGTCGGCGGAGCTGGCAGGCATCACGGTTCTGGGCCCGATGTATCGGGGTTGCAGTGTTCGTCGCCCCGTTGGTGGCTGCGTGGATTGCGGTGTGGCTGGTTCGAGACGAGTTCTATCAGCCGGCCGGAGTCCTGGGAATCGTCATCTGGATCCTTCAGTCGATCGTGGTTGCAACCGTGGTCGCGGCAGCGGTGGAAAGGGTTACCCGTCGGCTGTTGCCACTTCAGGTGCTGCTCGGAATGTCGCTCACCTTTCCCGATCACGCACCGTCCCGGTTCAAGATCGCCCTTCGGTCAGGAACACTGAGGAAGCTGAAATCTCGCATCCCCGATCTCTCCGACGGCGGCACCGCCTCAGTTCAAGAAGCCGCCGAACACGCGATTTCACTGGTCACTCGATTGGGCAAACACGAGCGGCTCACCCGAGGTCACACGGAACGGGTTCGGGCCTACAGCGATCTCATCGCGGCCGAGCTTGGGCTTACGACTGATGAGCGACAGAAGTTGGCTTGGGCGGCCATGCTGCACGACATCGGAAAGCTCGCGGTACCAGCCGAGATCCTGAACAAGGATTCGCGGCCCACCGACGCCGAGTGGGCAATTCTGGCCTCTCACCCATCAGAAGGTCTGGCGCTCTTGGCCCCGTTGCGTGGGTGGCTGGGCGACTGGCTGCTGGCGGCGTCGGAACACCACGAGCGTTGGGATGGCGAGGGATACCCAAATGGGCTGTCAGGGCTCGACATCTCGCTGGGTGGGCGGATCGTCGCCGTTGCGGACGCGTACGACGTCATCACGTCCCACCGTTCCTACAAGCAGCCCATGTCGCTCGCAGCTGCCAGAAACGAATTGGTCGAGTGTGCCGGCAATCAGTTCGATCCGACGATCGTTCGAGCCATGCTCACTGCATCCAAGAGCGACAGAACAGGCCTGGCCAGGTTCGCCGGTCTGCTTGAACTCAGAGCCGTGTCCCAAGCGATCAGCTCCATTTCCACCGCTCCAGCTGCGGTTGCGGCATCTCTGGTAGCGCTTCCAGCCGTGCTGGGAGTGGCAGCGCCGGGAATCGGTCTACCGCTGCCGACCGGGCCGTCCGAGGTTGCGTTCGTGCAGGCAGCCGAGGAGCCAGAATTGTCTGAGAGCGAAACGCCTGTCGCAACAGACCCGATGAATGCCACGACACTTGCCACCGCTGCCCCGACGACCACCACCGTCATGACTACCGAGAGCATCACCACCGAACCCATTGGCTCACAGGGCAGTTCGACCAGTGAACCGGGCCCGACGACGCCAACCACGGCTGTCACCTCCACCACGGTGGCGCCGACGACCACCACAACCGACTCCCCGACGACCGCTCCGACCACTTCGATCGCTCCCTCTACGTCGACGTCGACCGCAGCGCCCACCTCCACCACCACGACCTCTACGACGACAACGCTGCCGCCTCCCAT
>JBLYYW010000054.1:0-3030 GCA_048550155.1 Acidimicrobiales bacterium
CCGCCCTCAGCTGGTTCGTCGACGCAGGCTGGGACGAGCTGGAGGGGGAAACGTCCATCGTGTCGGACCTCCAGGCGGAAATGGCCGGGTGGGGAGATCTGTTGCACACCCAAGGGCTCAACGCCTTCTTCGACCGGGCGTGGCAATCGCGAAATCTTGCTGAGCGTCTCATCCGCGGCGGCGACGGCCTCCGCAATCTCACCGACCTCAACCACATTCGAGAGCTGTTGGAGGCCGACGTGTCCGCCAACTACATCCACCGGTTGGTTGAGCGGCTGGAGACACTGATGTCCCTTCAGGAAGACGAAGAGGGTGAGTCAGATGCGTTCGCTCGCCGCACCGACAGCGACGACGATGCGGTTCAGATCATGACGATCCATGTGTCGAAAGGACTTGAGTTCCCCATCGTGCTGTCGCTGGGCCTCGAAGGCAGCGCACGGGCCAACGCGCCGGTTTCGGTAGAGGATCCCATCGAAGGACGCCGGGTGCTGTTGCCGCCCAAGAAAAGCTGGACCGATACCTCCGGAGTGCAGGACCGGGCCAAGGCCGAACTCGATGGTGAGTTCCGACGTTTGATCTACGTGGCCGCCACCCGCGCCCGGCACCTGTCGATCATCTACTTCGGAAGTGCCAGCGGAAACGCCAAGAAGAACAAAGGTGAGCTGGCTCACATTCTGTTCGACGGCCCAGCACCGGAGAGCGGAATCAAGGCGGCCCAAGCGCTGTCCTTGAAGTCGGCCATGAGCGACGGCGCCTTCCGCGCGCTCGCCCTCGACCCTGACCGCGAGCCGGGACGATGGGAGCAACAGCCAAGGGATTCAGAACCCGAACTTGGGCTGGCCACGCTCGATCGGCGCTTTGATCGAGCGCGCCAACGGTGGTCGTTCACCCGAATCAGCAGCCAGCGGGTGGCGGCGGGGCAGTATCGGGAGGAAGGGGCCGCCGGGCTGCTCACCGAAGATGCTCCCGAACAGGGCGCGATCGATGAGGCCACCCCGGACGGACTGACCGTTGACGACTCCTCGGCCCAGGGTTCATCGCTGCCGCTGGGTTCGATCTCCGGCGGAGCGGCCTTCGGGACCCTGGTGCACGAGGTGTTGGAAGAACTCAACTTCGCTGCGTCCGATCTCCAGGCCGAGGTAGCAGAGCGAGTCGGCTCTGCGGTCGAGTGGAGCGACTGGGACACCGACGCGTCTCAACTTGCCGCAGGCCTGATCGCCGCCATCGAAACGCCACTGGGCCCACTGTTCGACGGCCGCACTCTTCGAGACTTCGGGCCTGACGACGTGCTCGACGAAATGAGCTTCGAGATACCCCTGGCACCGGAAACCTCTGAGGGGCGACGACCCACCGGTGTCCACATCGGTCGGCTGATCCAGACCCATCTTGGCCCCGATCACGTTTTGCGAGCGTGGGCTGATGAGCTTGCCGACGGGGCGATCACGGTTGAATTGGCTGGGCACCTCACCGGCGCCATCGACGGCATCTTCCGGGTTCGATCGGCTGACCGGCCCGACCGCTTCGTCGTCGTGGACTACAAGACCAACCGCTTGGGCACCTACGGCGAGCCGTTGGAGCTCGACGACTACACCGAAGCCAAGATGGCCATCGCGATGGCACAACATGACTACCCGCTCCAAGCGCTCCTGTATGCCGTCGCCGTTCATCGGTATCTGCGCTGGCGGCTCGGCGATGCGTACGAGCCTGAAACGAACCTGGGCGGAGCGGCCTATCTTTTTGTCAGGGGGATGGTCGGCCAGTCAACGCCCCTCAGCGGCACCGCACCACACGGTGTCTTTTCCTTGGATCTCCCGCCGGCGCTCGTGGTCCAACTCAGCGATCTGCTTCACGTCGGGGTGCCCGAATGAGCAGACACCACCTGACACCGGTTGTTCACCAAGATCTCCAGTGGATGCAGCCGTTCGTCGAAACTGGCGTGTTGCAGACTGTCGACATTGCATTCGCAACCTTTGTTCACCAGCTCCTTGGTGACTCTCTGCGGCGTAGCGATCACCGAATGATCGTGCTCGCATCGGCCTTGGCGTCACGGGCCCCTCAGCAGGGCCATGTGGCCGTCGACCTTGGCCGAATCGCCGAAACTGCGGCGGTCGACACTGTCGTTCCCCGACGCCGGGAAGGAGAAGCCCCGGCACCCAGTATCGACGATCTCGAATGGCCCGATCCGGTGAAATGGCGCCGCTGTATCGCTCGCAGCATCGCCAAACCAAACCTCGACGGCGTGATCCGAGACCAGAACCCTACGTTGGGGTCTACCGCCCTCATGGTCTACGACAACGATCTCCTCTACCTGGATCGCTACTACCTTTACGAGGCCGCCGTAGCCCACTCGCTGAAAGATCTGGCGATGCGCCCGAGTCCCGGACTTCATCAGGTTCCGGACCTCGACGGACTCTTCCCATCCGGCGGCGACCAGGCCGCTGCTGCCCGCCATGCGCTCGCCCACCAGCTCACGGTGATCGCCGGCGGACCGGGCACCGGCAAGACATTCACGCTCACTCGCACGTTGGCCGCGTTGCTGGAAGCTTCAGCAGAGCCGCTCCGAATCGGACTCGCAGCTCCAACCGGCAAAGCCGCCAGTCGTATGAAAGAAGCTATCAAGGACGCCAGCTTGTCGCTGGACCACGGAACTGCCGAGGCCCTTCAAGTCCTCGAACCGTCCACGATCCACCGGCTGCTCGGTTACCGCGACGGAATCCGCTTTCGTCACGACCGATCGCACCCTCTGCCTCTCGATGTGGTGGTGATCGATGAGGTGTCCATGGTGTCGTTGTCACTGATGGGCAGGCTCGTCGATGCAATCGGCTCAGACACTCGATTGATCCTGGTCGGTGATCCCTCCCAGCTGGCTTCGGTGGAAGCCGGAGCGGTTCTGGGAGACATCACCAGCAGTCGCGGGCCGGTAGGCGAATCGGTGGTCACCCTCACCACAACCCATCGATTCGGTACAACATCGGGAATCGGCCGCTTGGCGGAGGCCATCGAAGCCGGCGATGCGGGCCGGACAATGGA
>JBLYYW010000055.1:0-4205 GCA_048550155.1 Acidimicrobiales bacterium
GCCGGAGTGGCCGGCTCCGAACCAGATGACGGTCAGGTCGATCTTTCTGGCCTCCGGCTGCGGGTCGACCCCACCCGAAAGCCGTGTGACCAGGTCTACGTGCCGCTGGGCAACTATCTCCTGGGTTATGACCTCTCTGCGTCTGCGCTGCGGAAGCTGCTCACAAAACAACGCCGCCTCGCAGAGATCGCCGCTCCCGATGACCCAGCCCTGATGAGCTGTGAAGACGGCCTGCTCGACATCTACGCCGAGCTCGGCGCTTTGTACCGGCCCCAAACTGAAGCCGAACTGGACGAATCGACCGCAACCGAACACACCCAGGAGTATCTCCTCTCTTTCTTGCAGTGGCTCGATGCGGACCTCGCGGGGTTACCGGAGGGATACCGGGACCGGCTCGAACAGGCATTGGCCAGGTACGGCGTCGATGGCCTCGACCGAAGTCCGGCGCTGGAGTCCGCCCTGATGTGGCTCTTCCGGTCATTCACACGACTGACAGAACTCGCCCCCGTCGCGATCGCCATTCTCGATCGACGCCTCGCCCACCGTCATCTCCTGGCCGACCTCGCCGATCGTTCGATGAGATCTCGACTCGACAGACTCGCCGCAGCCACTATGGGGCGCCAGCAGGCCATCGCCGATCTGGCTCGAGATGTCAGATTCCACTACTTCGACGAGCCTCCGATGGAGGCAGCCGCCGAGGTGCTCATCGACGAGATGGCCGGACACATCGCGTATCTCGCAGCACACCCCGACGCCGAAGATCGAGAGCAACGGATCGAGCGGCTGGTGTGGTGTCCACATCCGCTTCGTTCACTGGTACTCGACTCCTGGGGACCCGGAAACGAGACGACACCGGACGCGATGAAGCGGTTGGTGCTGGAACTCCACATCCGCAGGTTCTATCGCATACGCGATTTCAGTGAGATCAGTTTCCACGATTCGGACGGCAATTTCTTCGCGAGCACCACCTACAACGAGGACGGAAACGAGGTGGTGGTTGTCGTCGGCTACGCAGCACTCGAGTCGCTCCCAGAATGGTCCCAGACTGTGGCGCCGTTCCTCGGATCGCTGGACTCTGACCCCAACATTGTTGTCGATATGGTCACGTGGCGTGACGGAGTGAGCGGCGACATCGACCAAACTGCGCTTGAAGTCGCCCAGCTGGCGGACGAGTGCCATTTCGGCCGTTCAGTCCATCGCCTCGATGTCACGGTCAGCGGTAGTGCTTCATCTGATGATCGGTCGAGGTCACAACACATCTCGATGTCCCCTGACGCGACCGGGGCCTTCGCCGAAGAGCCTCTGTTCCGGAATCTTCACCCGATGCTTGCGCATCGACTCGAACTCTGGAGACTGTCCAACTTCAACCTTGTGCGTCGTCCCTCCGCCGAGGATGTCTACGTGTTCGATGGCGTGGCCAAGTCCAATCCTCGAGATCACCGATTGTTCGCGGTCGGCGAGGTCCGCGATCTCATGACCGCACCCGATCCCGATACTGGCGAACTGACCTACCCTCGCCTGGAGCGAATCGGCCTCCTGGCGCTGGCAGCGATGCGTTCGGAACTTGCCCGCTATGCCGTTCGAGACCGTCCTCGCGCCAACCGGCTCGTGCTCGACGTGAGGGCCCCATGGACATTGTCGATCGAGGAGTCTCAAAGGCTCGCCCGCCGATTTGCGCCCATGGCAGGGCGTGTCGGTCTCGAAAAGGTCGTCGTCAAAGTTCGCATTCCCGATCCGACGTCTGGTGGTGAGCGCCACGCCGTCCTCCACCTCGAACAGGCCGGGCATCAGACGTTCGTGCGGGAGGATCGGGCTGGCGACGAACCGGTTCGACCGCTCAGCAACTACCAACAGAAGATCCTCACGGCGGCTCGATTCGGCTCGCCGTACCCGCACGAAATCATCCGCTTGTTCACTGAACGATCCCACGGAAGCGACCTGCCGGCCGACACGTTCCAGGAACTCGATCTCGACACTGACGACCGGCTCGTACCCGTGCACCGCGAACCGGGGACCAACACCGCCCACCTGCTCGTTGGCCTACTGACCAACCACACTGCCGTGGTGCCCGAGGGCATCACGCGGGTGAGCATCCTCTCGGACCCAACCCAAGGACTCGGGAATCTTGCCGAACCGGAATGCCGTCGCATCAACGCTGCGCTCACGTTCGCCCTCGAACACCGCTTGCCGGTCGAATGGTTCGCCGTCTCCAGCGGCGCCCTCATCGCCATGGATTCGGGAACCGAGAACATGGATTGGATCGCGCTCACACTCCGACGGCTGATCGAGTTCACACAGGCCGGGGGTGAGGTCAACATCATCGTCACGGGCATCAACGTCGGCGGGCAGCCGTACTGGAATGCCGAGGCAACCATGCTCACTCACACCAAGGGGATCTTGGTCATGACGCCTGCGTCAGCGATGGTGCTCACCGGCAAGCAAGCTCTGGACTTCTCCGGAGCTGTCAGCGCCGACGACAATTTCGGGATCGGTGGTTACCACCGAGTGATGGGGCCCAATGGCCAAGCTCAGTACTGGGCACCGTCGTTCCCTGAAGCGTGCAATCTGTTGCTGCGTCACTACGACCTCACCTATGTGGTGCCGGGCGAGCGGTTCCCTCGCCGTCAGCCAACGTCGGACCCTCATGCACGCGACGTTCGCTCCAGCCCGCATGCCGAGCTGACCGCCTCGCCGTTCACCACGGTCGGCGACGTCTTCTCCTCCGAGCTGAACCCCGAACGGAAGCAGCCCTTCGACATGCGTTCGGTGATGAGAGCCGTGGCAGACGCTGATGCGGAACCGCTGGAGCGATGGAAAGACCTGCGTGACGGTGACACCTCGATCGTTTGGGACACCACGATCGGCGGAGTGCCGGTGTGCTTGCTCGGCCTCGAATCGCACACGGTCGGGCGCAAGGGTTTTGTGCCGGCGGACGGGCCGCCGGCGTGGACGTCGGGAACGCTGTTCCCCCACTCCTCACGCAAGACGGCGCGAGCGATCAACGCCGCCAGCGGCAACCGACCTCTGGTGGTTCTGGCGAACCTGTCTGGCTTCGACGGGTCACCGGAATCGATGCGCCGTCGCCAGCTTGAGTTCGGCGCTGAGATCGGCCGAGCGGTCACCAATTTCGACGGGCCGATCGTATTCGTTGTCGTTTCCCGCTACCACGGCGGAGCGTTCGTTGTGTTCTCCAAGGCGCTCAACGAAGGGATGGAGATCGCCGCCGTAGAAGGCTCGTATGCGTCGGTGATCGGTGGCGCCCCAGCCGCCGCAACGGTGTTCGCCAGGGACGTCAAGAAACGGACAGAGGGTGATCACCGTGTTCGCGAGGCACGAGAGGCTGCCGCCAGTGCCGACGGAGCCACCGCAACCCGGCTCAGGAACAGACTCGGCGCAATCTCCGAACAGGTCCGATCGGAAAAGCTCGGAGAGGTGGCCGCCGAGTTCGACGCGATCCACACGATCGATCGAGCTCTGCGGGTCGGTTCGGTCGATCGAATCATCGCTGCTGCCGAACTGAGGCCCTACGTGATCGACGCGCTCGAAAGAGGGATGGCTCGTGTGAGCTGACCATTCTCGTGATCAGCACACCGGGGAGTGCACCCAGGAGTGTTGAGGGATAGCCGTGTGGAGGTCGCTGCTGCTGGGGAGCAGTTGGGGCGGGCCTGTGTCGTGTGCGAAAGCGATCGTGAGTACAAAAACCCCACAGCGCCGCCACCATCCCGGCATCGGTCCGTCGCTGCCGGTGATGGTCATCGCCGACCACCCGTCAATCTGTCGGTCGCTGTGCAGGTCGACTTCGACGGTCCGGGTGTCGACCCTCAGCCCGACCTGTTGAACCTTCAAGGCTGCCTCCTTCGCCGACCAGATCAGGTTCGCAAGCTCATCGTGGCGGTGCGCTGGTTCACGTCTGACGTAGTCCCGCTCGGCGGAGGTGAAGTAGTCGGCAACGAATCTCGCAGTCCGTGCCTCGACCACCTCGAGGTCCACACCCACCGTTCCCGACGCCATGGTTCCCGGCTGCCCCACCAGGCAGACAGCCCATCCCGACCGGTCCGTCATCGAGATGTCGACAGCGGCCTTCTCACCGTCGATCTGGACATAGGGGGCACCGCTGGGTCGATTCCGAATCTCGATGCGGGTGAGTGCACCCGCAGTTCGGTCGAGTTCAAGCGCCCTGGCGACTGCTTGTTTGGTGGTCCACC